>NZ_WMBF01000437.1:0-5373 GCF_019400875.1 Streptomyces anatolicus
GTACCCGCCCGCCCACGGCCCGTACGCGGGCCCCGCCTCCCAGTAGGGCCGCCGCTCCCCGTACTCCGTGGCCACGGTCCTGGCCATCGGGTCCTGGCCGTCCGCCAGCCGGGCCGCGTCCGCCGCGCAGACCGGGACCGCGCGCTCGGGGCCGCCCGCGGGCGCCCACATGACGTCCTCGACCGAGGGCCCGTGCCGGGGGTCGAAGAAGCAGGGGGCCCGCCGCTCCGGCAGCGGCCGCCCCTCGCGCCGCGCGGCGAGCAGCGCCAGCGAGAAGCGCCCGTCCTCCAGGGCCTGGGTCACGCCCCGCACGTCCTCGGGGCGCGTCGCGGCCGCCATCGCCGACTTGGCCTTCTCATAGGCGTCGAGCGCGCGCTCGTAGTCGGCGCGCATCGCGTCGTCGGCGCCCGGCTCGGCCGGGTGGAAGTCGAGCCGGTCCAGCTCCTCGCCGAACGCGGTGATGTCCTCGTCGACGACGACGGAGAGCTTGCGCAGCGCCTCGTGCTGCGACTCCTCGTGGCGCCGCTTCTTGCGGCGGATCACGGCGTACGCACCCACGCCGCCCGCCACGATCACCACGCCGACGCCGGCGAGCGTGCCGACCGAGACGCCGTCACCGGTGGGCCCGCCGCTCCACGACCGCGGGGCCTTACCGGCGGCCTGCGCCAGGGCCTCGTCGACGAAGTCGTCGAGCTGGGTGGCGGTGTCCTCGCCGCGTACGAGGGAGACGAGGTTGTTGACGGCGTTGCCCGGCAGCACCGAGCGGTCGGCCTTCGCGTCGAAGTCGTCGCCGAGGCGGACCGCGTACACACCCGTCACGCCCGTCTCGGTCCGCAGTCTCTGGAAGAGGTCCTGCCGCGGGAAGTCCTGCGGCAGGACGGCGACGAACACCGGCTTGTCCGCGTCCTCGATCTTCTGGGCGAGGGCGTCGGCCTGGGAGTCGGACAGCTGGTCCGCCGCCGCGGGATCGACGTACACCGGGTCCTTCTCCCAGGCGGCGGCCACCTCTGAGGTGTCGGCCGCCAGGGCCCCGGGCGCCGCCGTGAAGGACGTGGCACCCAGGGCGAGCAGCAGACCGGAAAGCCCTACCGTGAACCGCTTCGCCCGATTCCTCATACTTCGAACGTAACCCAAGGGCTCGGGAAGGGGTTACTCGACGGGTTCGACCCCGGCTCGCAGCAGCCCGTAGGTGTACGCGTCCTGCAGCGCGCCCCACGAGGCGGCGATGACGTTCTCGGCGACGCCGACGGTCGACCACTCACCGGTGCCGTCGGACGTGGAGATCAAAACGCGCGTGGTGGAGGACGTGCCGTGCTTGCCCTCCAGGATGCGGACCTTGTAGTCGACGAGCTCCAACTTGGCGAGCTGGGGGTAGATGCGTTCGAGGCCGACGCGCAGCGCCCGGTCGAGCGCGTTGACCGGGCCGTTTCCCTCCGCCGTGGCGACGTGGCGCTCGCCCTTGGCCCACAGCTTCACGGTCGCCTCGTTGGCGTGCGTGCCGTCGGGGCGGTCCTCGACGATGGCCCGCCACGACTCGACGCGGAAGTACCTGCGCGCCCTGCCCTCGGCCTCCTCGCGCAGCAGCAGCTCGAAGGAGGCGTCGGCGGCCTCGTACGTATAGCCCTGGAGTTCGCGCTCCTTGACCCGCTCCACGACCCGGCCGACCAGGGCGCGGTCGTCGCCGAGGTCGACGCCGAGTTCCTTGCCCTTCAGCTCGATGGAGGCGCGGCCGGCCATGTCGGAGACGAGCATGCGGATGCGGTTGCCGACGAGGTCCGGGTCGATGTGCTGGTACAGGTCCGGGTCGACCTTGATCGCGGAGGCGTGCAGTCCGGCCTTGTGCGCGAAGGCGGAGACGCCCACGTACGGCTGGTGCGTGGCGGGCGTGAGGTTGACGACCTCGGCGATGGCGTGCGAGACGCGGGTCATCTCGCGCAGCGCGCCCTCGGGCAGGACCCGCTTGCCGTACTTGAGTTCCAGGGCGCCGACGACCGGGAAGAGGTTGGCGTTGCCGACCCGCTCTCCGTAGCCGTTGGCCGTGCACTGCACGTGCGTGGCGCCCGCGTCGACGGCGGCCAGGGTGTTGGCGACCGCGCAGCCGGTGTCGTCCTGGGCGTGGATGCCGAGCCGGGCGCCGGTGTCGGCGGCGACGGTGGCGACGACGGCCTGGATCTGCGCGGGCAGCATGCCGCCGTTGGTGTCGCACAGGACGACGACGTCGGCGCCCGCCTCGGCGGCGGCCCGCACGACGGACTTCGCGTACTCGGGGTTGGCGCGGTAGCCGTCGAAGAAGTGCTCGCAGTCGACGAAGACGCGACGCCCTTGCGATCGGAGGTAGGAGACGGTGTCCCGCACCATCTCCAGGTTCTCCTCCAAGGTGGTGCGCAGGGCCAGCTCGACGTGCCGGTCGTGGGACTTGGCGACGAGCGTGATGACGGGGGCGCCGGACTCCAGGAGGGCGTTGACCTGCGGGTCGTCGGCGGCCTTGGCGCCCGCGCGGCGGGTGGCGCCGAACGCGACGAGCTGGGCGTGCCGGAAGGTGATCTCCTGCTGGGCCCGCGCGAAGAACTCGGTGTCGCGCGGGTTGGCGCCGGGCCAGCCGCCCTCGATGAACCCCACGCCGAAGTCGTCCAGGTGCCGGGCGATGGTCAGCTTGTCCGCGACGGTGAGGTTGATGCCTTCGCGCTGCGCGCCGTCGCGCAGCGTCGTGTCGAAGACATGGAAGGAATCGTCGGGCGTGCTGGTTTCCGTCATGCTGATCTGGCTCCTGTGTCGGATCTCGGTCTACCGGAAGGACCGGCTCCACCGCCCACGATGATCCCGTGCGCTCCGCGTCCGGCTGCAGTTGGGCCGGGAAACGAAAAAACCCCTCGCGGGTGCGAGAGGTCTGCGCGCGGGTCGAGGACGACGGTGTCCGCCCGTACTTGGTGGTACGAGACGGTCACTGCGGACCGGCGCGCCTGCTGCCAATAATCATGGCGAACGAGAGCACGGAAGCAGCCTGCCACAGCTCGCCCGCGCCGCGTGGCACTGTCTCACGATGCGGGCGATGACTGTGGTGCTGCTGCCTGGTGCTGCTGCCTGGCCGGGGCCTGCTGTCAGTCGACCGTACGGAGGAAGACGTCCGAGACGCCGTTGGTGTCCCCTGTCACCAGATCGGGTGAGGCGGAGTCGAAGGCCACGACGGTGCCGTCCTCGTTCACCGACGGGTTTCCGGCCGCGAGGTCGTTGGGGCCGCCCTGGAGGTCGACGCTGATGAGGCGTGTCTTTCCGGTGGCGAGTTCGCGCAGGTGGACGGCGGGTGCCTGGCCCTTGCCCGTGGTCCGGGAGGCGACGTACGCGAGGTGGGTGCCGTTGACGGCGAGCGAGGCCTGTGTCGTGGCGTCCTTCTTGCGCGGGCCCTGGACCAGGGTCGTCGTGCCGGTGTCGAGGTCGCGTACGAAGACGTTCGCGGCGCGGTTCCTGTCGCTGGGGACGAGGTTGGAGGCGCGGGACTCGAAGGCGACGCGGCGGCCGTCCCCGCTCAGCGAGGGCGCTGACGAAACACCGTCGGCCGGGCCGCCGTCCCGGGCCACGGAGATCTTCTCGCGGGCGCCGGTGTCCAGGTCGCGGACGTAGACGTCGCCGCCCTGTTCGTAGGCGACGTACTGCCCGTTGTAGCTGATCGACGGGTGCCGGGCCGCCTGCGGGGAGGCCTCGCTGACCAGGTCCGTGCCGCCGCCGTTGAACTTGAAGCGGTAGACACGGGGCTGCGGGTCCGGCTCGGCGGCGGTGGCGGGCAGCGTGGCCGTGAAGGCGATCCACTGGCAGCTGGGGTCGACCCTTGGCTCGGACATCGACGTGTAGGGAACGCCCTGGTAGCTGTGCAGGCCGGTGATCTTGCCGACCGAGCGGTTGCGGATGTAGGCGAGCGGGCGGTGGTCGGGCCGGGGCGGGGTGGCGAGCTTCGTGGACTCGGAGATGAAACCGAACATGCGCCCGCTGAGGCAGGGTCCGGAGTCGTACGACGGTCCGTCGCCGTGGTAGCTGACCTCCGCGTTCTCGCCGAGGCGGTTGTGGATGAACACGTCCGCGATGTCGTCCGTGTCGCCGTCGTCCGCTCTCCCTTCGGAGGTGAACCCGGTGACGCGGCCCTCGCCCATCGCCGGGTCGTAGGACGGCCGGTCCAGCTGCGCGCCGTCGTTCGTCGTGCTGATCCGCTCGGTGGCGGGCGGCTGCGGCTCGGGCTCCGCCTGGGCCGGGAGCGCTCCCAGGGTGGCCAGCAGGGCGGCGAGGCACAGGCCGGTGACTGCTCTGTCGCGTTGCTTCATGGTGGGTCCCCCCGTAGCGGTGCAGCGTGTGTGGTGCGGGATGGGTCGTGTGTGGTGCGGGATGGGTTCAGGACGGCGGGCGTTCACCGTCGGTGGCGTACGAAGACGTCGGCGGTGCCGTTCGTGTCGCCGGGCACGAGGTCGGTGGCCTCCGAAGTGAACGCCACGGTCCGGCCGTTGCGGGCCAGGGTGCCGCGCCCCGCGCTGGCGTCGGCGGGGCCGGCCTCGGTGCGCTCCCCCGTCTTCAGGTCCAGGATCTGCGGTCCTTTCGGCTCGGCGATCAGGGCGTAACGTCCGTTGTCCGTCGCCGAGTCGGCGGGGGCGTCCGCGACGCGCTCTGTCGTGCCGGTCCGCAGGTCGTGGACGTACAGGCCGCCTTGCGCGTTGAGGAGGACGCGGTGGCCGTTCGCGGTGATCCGCACCAGTTCGGCCGCGCCGAGGCCGGTGGCGACGCAGGTCGTGGTGCCGGTGGTCCGATCCTTGACGAGGATCTGCGACGTGTCGCCGGCGCCGATCTGATACGCGACACGCCCGCCGTCGCCGCTGACCGAGGCCGCGTCCTTGCGGCCCTCCTCGGGCGGCGAGATCAGCTCGTCGGTGCCGGTCGCGGTGGAGCGCACGTACAGGAGGCGGGAGTTCTGATCGCCATGGCGGTTGCCGAGCGTGTAGGCGACGTGGGTGCCGTCCGGGCTGATCGACGCGACGGCTCCCAACTCATTGGATCCGGGCGGGTTCTCGGGCCAGAGCCGCTGGGAGGTGCCGGTCGCCCGGTCGTACAGATAGGGCGCCGCGAACCGCTTCGTCGCCGTGTACGCGATCCGGCCGCCGTCCGCGCTGAGCAGGGGCGCGTCGTACGTGGCGCCGTCGCCGGTGCCGACCTCGGTGACCTCGCCGGTGGTGAGGTCCTTCACGCGCAGGCAGTCGAAGAAGGGGGCGCAGCCGAAGGTGGCGGCCGTCGAGGTGAACCCGGCGTACCGCCCGTCGGCGCTGAGCGCGGCGTTCCGCGAGGGCCCGTCGGCCTGGGAGCCGTCGCGGGTGGTGCTGACGCGTTCGGTGCGGGGGG
>NZ_WMBF01000438.1:0-5367 GCF_019400875.1 Streptomyces anatolicus
GGCCGGGGGCTGCTCGGCGCGGGTTCCGGCGAGGTTGCGTTCCCAGGGCAGGATCGACCGGCTGAGGGTGATGTGCGGCAGGGTCCTGGTGTAGGCGCCGGTGCTCTCGCGCGGCGGGTAGTGGGCGTGGACGGACGCTTCGCTGAGCACGAAGCGGACGGCCTTGATCTCGAAGGTCTCCTCGGACGGGAGCAGCTTGTCCTGGGCGTCCAGTTCGCCGCCGGGGTCGCTGAGGGTGTTCTTGACCACGACCCGGTAGTCGCCGGGGGTGGCACGCGGGATCAGGTGGTCGAGGAAGTGGATGCGCAGATCCGGTTCAGCGGTCACGGCCGGTCACCTCGTCGCGGTGGTGGTCAGGGGCGGGGTGGTCAGGCTGCGGCCGGCGAGTGCGGCGTAGCCGGTGAGCGGGCTGTCGGTATCGGCGCCGGGGCCGGCGCCGAGCCGGGCGAGGGTGCTGAGCGCGGCGGTGCGGCGGTCCTTGACGGTGGGGGCGGTGACGGTGTTGACGATGGTCCGGACGCTCTGGTCGTCGGGCCGCGGCTCGGGCCCGGCGGGGTCGGACACGCGCAGGGGCATGCGACCGTCAGGGAGTCCGTCGTACGAAAGCGCCTGTGAGGTGACGGGCCCGGTGTCGGTGCCGTAGTCCGGCTCGGGGAGGGTGATCCTCAGTCCGGTGAGGCGGTTTTCGAGCAACTGGTCGCCGTCGAGTGCGTCACCGGGTTTGGCCAGGGGCTTGCCCCACAGGCCGGGGGCGACCGTGCCGGTGACCGGCTTGACCACCCAGTGATGGTCGGTGGGGTGGAAGGTCGTGCCGTCCTTGGTGATGGTGACCCGGTGGGCGGAGGTGACACCGGTCTTCCGCATGGGGCGGATGTCGATGGTTCCCTCGGTGGACTGCTTGATCAGCCGTTCGTTGATGTACAGGTGCGAGGCGGGGATGCCGGATTCGGTGGTGAAGGTGAATCCGGCCGAGGAGACGAGGGTCGGTTCCTTGGCGGCCGCACGCCGGGCGATCTCGCCCTGATCGGCGTCGGCGAGCAGGCCCTCGTTGGGGATGACCCGGGCGGGTGCGGGGATCTGGGTGCGGAACTCGGGCCAGTCCACGGTGGGGGTGTTGTCGCGGGAGGAGCCGAAGCCGAAGCTGAAGGAGATGAACCAGAGTTTGACGGTGGCCCGGCCCCCGAAGGGCGGCAGCCACAGGTGGAGGTCGATGCCGACCTCGACGGAGATGCGGACCCGGACGAACCACACCTTGATGGTGGCCGCGACGCCGATGCTGATGCCGAGCCGGACATCGAGGTAGAAGGGTTTCCACTGGACCAGCACGTCGAGGTGTGCGGTGAACCACGCGGAGAAGATGCCCTTGTCGTAGACGGCCGCCAGGCGCCCGCCGAACATGAACGCGGCGGGCGTGATCGCGGCGTAGGCCTCGGCCCGCACGGTGATGTCGCTGGCCGGGGACCACACGAACCCGAGTCGCTTGGGCCGGGGGTAGTGGGCGGGGACGTTGTAGTCGGGGTGGTAGCCGCCGAGGCTGATGGCGAAGTCCCCGGCGCGGCCGCCGCCGGTCCAGACGTAGACGGCGATACCACCGGTGAGTTCGATCGACGGATCGAGCACATAGCTGCCGGGCAGCAGAGCCACGTCCATGGACAGGCAGTGCTCGGCGGAGCTGAAGCCCAGGCTCAGACCGATGTTCACCTTGGCGATGGCCCGGGCCTTCGGGTCGAGGGTGCGCGGCAGGCTGACGGAGGTGCGGCCGAGCAGCATGGCCTTGACGGAGTCGCCGAATTCGATGACGGCGAGGGCTTTGGTCTCGATGAAGCCGAAGCTGGTGAACTTCACTCCGGCGGCGATCCAGTACTGGCCCTCGGCGGGCCGGATCCAGCCGGTGGGTCCGGTGAGGGCCTTGAGCGCGTCCTCGGGGGTGTACGGCGTCGGGGCCGGCATGCCGGGCAGGGCCTGGGCCGCGTCCAGCCGTGCCACCAGAGGGAATTCGGCGATCTCGGCGCCGGTGGGGACCTTCTTGAAGGAGCTGTTGATCCCGAATCCGGCGGAGAAGCCGGTGACGGTGAAGGGCGGCGGGCCGAAGACGGAGGCGCCGCCGAGGAGGGAGATCTCGCCGTAGATGAAGACCGAGTGCCAGCCTTCGACGCTGCGTGCCCACACGGCCTGGGCGCCGAGTTCGACCGCCATCGCCTGAACGAGGACCAGTCCGGCCAGTTCGAAGTCGAGGGAGGGGTCGTCGGGTGTCTTGTTGAGCAGGCCGCCCTTGAAACCGATGAGCCCGTCGGCGGCGGTGGCTTCGATGTTCATGCCGTGCAGGAAGGGCAGCAGCGGGAAGCCGCCGCTCATGCCGACGTAGAAGCCGAGTCCGGCGACCTGCCAGGTGAGAGAACCGATCGTGACCTGGCCCTGAAGCTCGATCAGCAGGCCTTTTTTGCGGTCGTAGCGGAACACGATCGACGAGAGGTAGACCGGCCCGAACTGCTTGCCGAGCACAAACTCGTATTCGAGCTTCGGCTTCTCCGGGCTCTCCGGATCCGGGCCGAACTTCGGCGGGACGGTGATCACCAGTGCCGGGGTCGGATTGCCCATGACCGCGAGGTAGACCGCCGCGCTCACCTTCTTGCCCAGCGGAATCCCTGCCGCCGCGTTCACCACCGGCAACTGCTGGAGCGGGCCGAGGTCGTACTCCGTGATGACCCGGTTGATCTTGATGACGTCTTCGGCGCTGAGGTTCTCGGAGACGTACATGACCTGGAGCGCGGGCAGGGACAGCAGCCCGTTGCCGATCATGGGTCCGACCACCGGCAGCCCGGAACCGTCCCAGTCCGTGCGGACCCGGACCATGGCGACGGTGGTGGCCTTGGGTTTGCCGTCCTGGCCGGTGCGGCCGAGCACCGTGGTCCGCAGCACCAGCAGTTCCACTGGGTTCGCGCCGGTGCCGTGGTCCACCGGCGCTTCGGCGGTGACCATCAGGTTGTCCGTCTTGCCCATCGGGTGCTGGTGCAGTTGGACCCGCTCCAGCCAGTCGACCAGCGGTCCGGGCAGTTCGACGTCGTACTCGCCGAGGGCTTCGAGCAGCGGGGTGATCAGCAGCGGCGGTCCGTCGAGGGGCTGGGCCGTGCCGATGGAGTCCTTGCGCAGTTCGGCGCGGAACTCCAGCGGGTCGGCGACCGCCCCGCCGAGCTGGAAGCCCACCCAGGGCCCGGTGCCGGGACACCGTCCGGCCGCGGCCGCGGCCTCTCCGGCGGCCAGCAGGACCCGCAGTGACCGGCCGCCGGACAGTCCGGACAGGTCGACGCGGGCGACGGCGGTCTGGAGCAGCCAGGTCGCCGGGCTCGCCTCGAAGAGCAGCGCGTCGACCGCCGTGCCGGTGGCGAAGAACCGGGCGCTGGCCGGCATCTCCTCACCGGCCAGCGTGACTTTGCCGGTCACCGTCAGAGCGGCGCTGTCGGCAGTCGCCTCAGTGAGGGTCAGAATGCCGCTGGGCAGGTGCTCCAGGGACTCGGCTCCGCCGGTCAGCCCGAGCCGCCCGGTATCGAGCTCGAACGTACCGGCACCCCCCGCCGGGAACAGTGCAACCAGCTCGTCGACCGTCAGCGCCATGGGTGACCCCTGCCTGTGGACACGGTTGGGTGAGGCGCCCGCGGAATCGCGGGGCCCCTGTTCCGTTATGTGCCGTTGCGGAAAATAAAGTAGGCGCGGGTCACGGAAACATCAATGCGGAGTGTGCGCGTGGCATAGTCATCCGGCCATTACGTCTGGAAAACACCGGCCAGGAACCTGGCAATGGACATCTCTTTCCCGCCAAACGCACTTTACGTGAGGGGATTTAGGGTATTTTACGGGCCACCAAAAGTAGACACCTGATCGAAAAGTCTTTCGGAGAACCGATTCGGCCAGTGCATTTATAGATGACCGAGTTCGCTGCCCGCCGTCCGCTCGACTTCGCGATCCACCGGCCCGAATGAATGGCCGAATTATGGGATTCCGCCATGCGTCCCAGGGCAGCGTCAAAGTTAGTTGAATAGATAGCGGGCGGTCCAGACCGACCGGCGGACGATCCGACCGTGGGAACGCCCGGTTCGGACGCGCTCCTCCGCTTCGGGGGTCGCGGGTGGCAGAGTTGCCTGGACCCGGACGAGCGGGGCCGGCCGGTTGCCCTTGTGGCCGCCAGGACGTAGTCGGCGTCACGCTGTTCCACCAGGTGGACGACGGTGCCGCGGAAGGTGGGGGCAGCGTCGACGTACTGGAGCATCCGTCAGGGGCTGGAATCGACGGCCGCGCGGTGCGGACGGGAGATGGGCGGTCGGCGGGCTTTGACGCTGTCCTGCGTTTGCGAGGGTGGAAGAAGTCGGCGTGTTATCGACCAACGACACATTCGGGTTACCGCTCTGCCGGGCGCCCGGCTTTCCCCTCGCGGCGACAAAGGTACGGCCCGTGAGTCGACAACGATAGATCGACATCCGTGAAGCAGAGGGCGCTTCCACCCCTGGCGGCATCGTGGACACGAGAGTAACCGCGGGTGTCGGAAACTGTCAGATAAGGGGGACCGCCCGACTGGCTCACGGACCCCAGCAGAGTGGGGTACAGGATAAGGCAGCTGGTGTTTCGCGTGCCGCCGCCTGTACCACCTACCCACACGCCCGGGAAAACTGGCTGCGTCGGGTTTCCTTCAATGAATGGTGTCGCCGGGGACGATGCCATCGCGCCGCGGGACTCGTTGGACGAGGACATCACCGACCTCAACCGGACAGCCGAGGCCGTCCGCAGGGTCGCCGAAGACCGCCAGGGCGCACACGTTGCGGACCTCAGGTGGGCGACAGGCGGTGGTTCGACGCCGCGCGCCACGCGCGGCAGCGGGCGACGAGCCGCACGGGTGCGAGCCAGAAAGAGCCCCATGTCGAGCGACGACACCGCACCACCCCGATGCGGCAGGCCACCACCCCGATGTGGCAGGTGTCGCCACACCGCCCGCGACCGCGAAACCCGCGAAGACCGCATCTGGGCCACCAACTCCAGCGGCCCTCACCGCGGAGTGGCCCACACACCGGTCTGCCCGGTCGACGTGCCGCGCGTGGTGGCGTTGCGCCCGTGTCCGTGCCGTCAACACCCCGAGGAGAGCGACGCCCCGCGGCGAACACGAGCGCAGGCCCGCGGCGAGGTTGGCGAGTCGCCGATGGCGCGTCGGGCGGCGAGGACGCGGAGAGGCAGCGCGGCGGGCGGGAGGGCGGCGGCCCCGAGGCTTCCCAGGGTGCCGCCCGCAGCCAGAAGGCCCCTGCCGGGGGTACCCGGCAGGGGCCTTCTCGTGATCGTCGGACTGTCGGGCCGACAGGGGCCGGCTAACGATCTCTGGTGTGT
>NZ_WMBF01000043.1:0-23708 GCF_019400875.1 Streptomyces anatolicus
ACCCCGCACACGAAGGCGCGGCAGACGTACGCCGCCGGGAGCCCGTCCACCAGCCCCCTCCCCGCGAGCAGCGGCAGCTCGTCGGAGCCGGGAGGCCCCGCCGCCACCACCGCCCCCGGCGCCGAGCCGAGCAGCGCCGTCCGGTGCAGGTCCCCCAGGACCTCGCCCACGACGGCCACCTCCAGCGGCCCGGAGAGCGCCGCCTCGGCGACCGCGAGCCCGTGCCCGATGAACCTCGGCACCCGAGGGCCCAGCGCCTTGACGATGCCGAGCGCCCGCTCCGCCGCGCTGCGGTGCGGCTCGGCCCCCGTATGCGCCGCGTACGACAGGAGCGCACCGGCCGCCGCCGTCCACCCGGAGGGCGCCGCGTTGTCCGTGGGGTCCTGCGGCCGCCGGATGAGCCGCTCCGCGTCCGCCGCCGTGTCGTACAGCGCCCCGCTCTCCTCGTCGACGAAGTGCGCGAGGACGTGATCGAGCAGGAACCCGGCGAACTCCAGCCACACCCCCTCCCCCGTCACGGAGGCCAGCGCCAGGAAGCCCTCGGCGACATCGGCGTAGTCCTCGAGGACGCCCGCGTTGGCACCGACGCGCCCGTCCTTCGAGGTGCGGGCCAGCCGTGCGCGGGCGTCCATGTGGAGACGTACGAGAAGATCGCCCGCGCCCACGGCGGCGGCGATGAGATCCGGCCGGTCGAAGTACGCGCCGACCTCCGCGAGCGCAGCGATCGCGAGGCCGTTCCAGGCGGCGACGACCTTGTCGTCACGGCCGGGCGAGGGCCGCTCGGCACGCGCGGCGAGCAGCCGCCCCCGCACCGAGGCGAGCCGCGCGGCGTCCGCCAAGGGACCTTCGGCTGCCGGGAGTTGCAGGACAGAGGCGCCCTTTTCGAAGGTGCCCTCCTCCGTCACGCCGTAACAGGCCATCGCCAGCTCCGCGTCGGCCTCCCCCAGCACCTCCCGGAGCTGCGCGGGCGTCCATACGTAGTACGCGCCCTCCACATGCTTGCCCGTCGCCGGGTCCTCGCTGTCCGCGTCGAGCGCGGAGGCGAACCCGCCCTCGTTCGTACGCAGTTCGCGGACGATGAAGTCCGCGGTCTCCAGCGCCACGCGCCGCGCGAGGTCCGAGCCCGTGGCCCGCCACAGATGGGCGTACGCCCGGCACAGCAGCGCGTTGTCGTACAGCATCTTCTCGAAGTGCGGCACCACCCACTCCCGGTCCACGGAGTAGCGCGCGAAACCGCCGCCGAGCTGGTCGTAGATGCCGCCGCGCGCCATCCGCTCACAGGTCTCGGCGGCCATCTGGAGCGCGCCCTCCGCGCCCGTGCGGGCGTAGTGCCGCAGCAGGAACTCCACCGCCATCGACGGCGGGAACTTGGGCGCGCCGCCGAAGCCGCCGTGCGCCGCGTCGTAATCCCGGGTCAGCCCGAGCAGCGCCTGCGCCAGCTCGTCCTCGCCGGGCTTCTCGCCGGTGCCGTGGGTCAGCTGCCGCTCCCCCAGCTCGCGCACGATCTTCTGCGCGACCTCGGCGACCTCGCCGCGCCGGTCCGTCCACGCCCGGTGGACGCCGTCGAGGACCTGCGGGAAGGACGGCATTCCGTGCCGGGGCTCGGGCGGGAAGTACGTACCGAAGTAGAAGGGCTCGGCGTCGGCGGTGAGGAAGACGGTCATCGGCCAGCCGCCCTGGCCGGTCGCGGCCTGCACGGCCTCCATATAGACGGCGTCGACGTCGGGCCGCTCCTCGCGGTCGACCTTGATGTTCACGAACTTCTCGTTCATGAGCGCGGCCGTCGCCCCGTCCTCGAAGGACTCGTGCGCCATGACATGGCACCAGTGACAGCTGCTGTACCCGACGCTGAGCAGCACCGGCACACCGCGCTCGCGCGCCTCCTGGAAGGCCTCGGCCGACCAGGGCCACCAGTCGACGGGGTTGTCGGCGTGCTGGAGCAGGTAGGGGGACGTCTCATGGGCCAGTCGGTTCGGCATGCCCCCATACTCGCGCACACCGGGTGCCCCGCTCACGTACGCCGGGCCCTGATCCGCCGACTCCCTCGCGCCGAGCGCCCGTACGCAGGACACTTGTGGCCGCTGGTGACTGTTGCTCTCGGAGGGGGACCCATATGCGGGACAGCCATCGGGCCGAGGCCGAGCGGCTGTTGGCACGGGCCGTGGAGGAGGAGGTGCGGCGCTCGGGCGGGCGTGTCGACGGGGGCGTCCTGCTCTCGCGGGCGCGCGGCTCGCTCGACGCCATGGCGCAGACGGCCGCCGAGGAGTACGAGTCGTACACCCGGGCGCTCGACGAGGCGGACGCCGGACGGCTCAGCTTCGGCGAGCGGTACGCGCGCGAGGGCGCCGGAACTCCCCTGCTGGTGGCGGTGGTTGCCGCCGTCGCCGCCGGGGTCTCCGACCTGTCGTTCGGTACGAGCGTCGGCACGGCACTCGGCACCGGCGCGGTCGTCGCCGTGGCGGGCGCGGCGGCGACGGTCCTGAAGGTGACGGCCTCGCATCTGCCCGCGGCCAGCCGCCGCGCCGGGGCGCTCAGCCAGCCGGGCGGGTCCGAGCAGCTGCGCCTGCAGTGGCTGACGGCACTGGAGGTGCGGGGCATCAGGCCCTTCATCGACCAGCAGCGGGTCCTCGCCGCGTCGACGGGCACGCGTACGACGAAGAAGACCGCGCCGCAGCTGCGGGGCACCGACAAGAGCGCGGCGGCCCGCAGGCGCTCCGCGCTGGAACGGTCCTTCACCCAACTCCCGCTGAACGACGGCCCTTTCGCGGGCCGCAGGAACGAGCTGGGGCAGATCGCCCGCTGGGTGCACGCGGCGCGCGCGAGCACCGACACCAGGCCCACGGTCGTCATGCTGTACGGCGCGCCGGGCTCGGGCAGGTCCTCGCTCGCGGTGCGGGCCGCGCACGATCTGCGCGACCAGTTCCGCGGCGCGTGCCTGGTGGACCTGCGCGGCGCCGCCCCGGGGGAGACCCCGCTGTCCACGCGCGACGCGCTGATGCATCTCCTGAACCGACTGGGCGCGCCGCGCGAGCAGCTGCTCTTCCGGGAGCGTTCCTCGCAGGAACAGCAGGTCAAGCGGCTCAGCGAGCTGTACCACCAGTATCTGACGGGCGTGCCCGTGGCCATCGTCCTCGATGACGCGGGCGACGCCGAGCAGGTGCGCACCCTGATCCCCGAGCGCTCCGACAGCCTCGTCCTGGTCACCGCCCGGGAGCCCCTGGAACTCCCCTCCGACCTGCCCGCCTGGGTGCACCGGCTGCCGGTAGAGGCGCTGGACGAGGCGGGCGCCGAGGAGCTGCTGCGCGAGTGCGCCGAGGACCTTTCGGGGCCGTACGACGCCGAATCGGCGGACGCGGTACGGGAGTTGTGCGGCGGCCTGCCGCTCGCGCTGCGCGCCGCCGGTTCCTCGCTCGGCCCGCGCACCCCGCGCCAGCTGGCCGCCGACCTGGCGGCGTACGGCCCCGCCGAGAAGGTCGCCCCCGTCGAGCGCGTCCTTTGGCTGCGCTACACCGACCAGTCCGAGACCGCCCGGCGGCTGCTGCGGCGCCTCGCGCTCGCCGGGCGCGCCTCGCTGGGCCCGGCCGCCGCGGCGGCGCTGCTCGCCACGGACGAGCAGGAGGCGGGCCGCCACCTCACCGCGCTCTCCGACGCGGGCCTCGTCGACCGGCTCAAGGGCGGCCGCTACCGCCTGCACGACCTCGTGCGCTCCTTCGCCCTGGCCCGCCTCCTGGACGAGGAGGAGCCCGCCGAGCGCACCACCGCGCAGGAACGGCTCATCGCCAGCTACGGCGAGCTGGCGGACACGGTGATCCGCCTGGTCGACGGCAAGACGTCCACGCGCGCGGACCAGTTCGGGCAGCACGGCTTCGCCTCCCTGGAGGCGGCGCTGCGCTGGCTGGACGACGAGTCGACGTTCATCACGGCGGCGCTGCGGCACGCGGAGGACGTCGACCAGCGCGTCGTCCTGAACCTCCTGGGCGCCCTGTGCGACTACTGCCTGCTCCGCGGCGACCTCTACCGCCTGGGCGAGATCAACGAACTCACCCAGGCCATCGACCAGGGCCTGCTCGGCCGGAGCGTGCAGTGGCGCACGGGCATCGCGGCCCGCCAGCTCGGCGAACTCGATCAGTCCCGTACGACGCTGAACTCCGTCGTCGACCTGTACTTCGAGGCCCACCAGGACGCCGCGGCGGCCCGCGCGCTCGGCTCCCTCGGCATCACCCTGCACCACCAGGGCAATCTCACGGAGGCCGCGGCCCGGCTGACGGAGGCGCTGGATCTCCAGGCCTCCGACGAGTTGGCGGGCGACCGCGCCTGGACGCTGCACGCCCTCGCCGCGGTGGAGCGCGACCGCGCCCATCTCGCGCACGCCCTCGACATGCTCCGGCGCGCGCTCGCCCTGCACCGCGCCGGCGGCTCCGTGCACGGCGAGGCGTGGACGCACTTCCAGCTCGGGCAGCTGCGCCTGCGCATGGGCGACGTACCGCGCGCGGAGAGCGAGCTGCGCGACGCCCTCGACCTGTACGGCCGCACGCGCGACCAGCGCGGCGAGGCCTGGGCCATGACGCAGCTCGCGCGGGCCCGCCTGGTGGACGGCGACCCCTCGCCCGCGGTCGACGGCCTGCGCCAGGCGGTCTCCCGGCACCGCGACAACGAGGACGCGCGCGGCGAGGCCTGGACCCTGTACTACCTCGGCCAGGCCCTGGAGGAGACCGGCAGCCTCGACCAGGCGGTACGGGACCTGGAGCGGGCGCGCACGATGTTCTCCCGGATGCGGGACGTGTACGGCCTCGCCTGCGCCCGCCACCACTCCGCGCGCGTCACCCGCGACCAGCGCGCCGCCCAGACCGGCTCGCTGCGCAACTCCGGCTTCGCCCGCCAGCTCCTGGTGGACGCCCGCGCCGACTTCCAGCGGATCGGCGTCGCGCACGGCGAGGCGTGGACGTGCCTGGAGCTGGCGGTCGTCGACGCGGGCAACACCCGCGCCCAGCAGGCGCTGGCCCTGTGCGACGAGGCGGTCGCCCTGTTCACCTCCTACGGCGACCGCCGCGGCGAGGACTGGGCCCGCTTCCTGCGCTGCACCCTGCTGCCGTACGCCTCCCCGGGCGGCTGGGAGATCGGCACGGCGGTCGCCCAGGAGGAGCTGAGCCAGCTGGCCCGCGCCGACCACCCGACACGCGACGGCAAGCTCGCCGACTACTTCCAGGCGTACGGGCTGCTCCTGGAGCGTGGCGCCGAGCTGGAGACGGGGTGGCAGGCGTGGCGCCTTGGCATGGTGCCGAGCCGGCACGCGCGCGAGGTGATGGGAGTGGACGTCCCGCGCGATTAATCCGTGCGCGATTAATCCATATAGGTGAAATGCCCATGGTCGGCCGGTATTGGCGAGTCGCGGCGTGAGGATTGGGGGTCACAAGGGCCGGTGGCAGCCGGTCCGTTCCGACGTCCCAAGGAGATGTGATGGCCACGGGATACAGCACTGTCGTGGATATTCTGGTGAGCGAATTCCGTTGCGCGGAAGAGGAGTTGTCACCAGATTCCACGATGGAGAACGTGGATCTGGACTCGCTCGCGCAGGTCGAGTTCGCCGTCGCCCTGGAGAACCGCAGCGGCCGGCCGTTCAGCGAGGACCAGCTCACCCTGGACACGACGCTGGGCGAGATCGCCGCCTTCCTCGATGCCGCGCCGGCCGTCAGCGCCTCACATGAAAAATAGTGTCGCCGTGTCGGCCGTGGAGGAACTTCTCTGCGGCGCGGGCACGGTCCTCGACCCGCCCATCGGAGTGGCCGCGCTGTTCTCGGGTGAACCGCCGCGTCTCGACGCCCTGCGCGACCGCGTGGCCGAGCGCTGGGGCGGCCTCCCCCTGCTGCGCCGGGCCCTGCTGCGTCCCGCGCGGCCCGCGTGGCTGCGCCCGCATCACTGGCTGCCGCTCGATGACTTCGACGTACGCACCCATGTCCTCGGAGCCGAGGACGAGGGTGAGCACGTCATCGCGGGCACGGGTGAAGGCGAGAGGGCGTTCACGGATCTGCTCGGCCGGCTGGTCGCCGAGCCCGTGCCCTACGGCCTTCCGCCGTGGCGGCTGCGGCTCGTACGGGCGGGGCGCCAAGGCGGCACCGCACAGGAGCGGTTCGCGCTCGTACTGACCGCCCACCACGCCCTCATGGACGGACGGTCCTTGGAGCTGCTGATGAGCAGACTCCTCGACGGCAGACTCCTCCGCGGCGGTACGGGTACGAGTACGGGTACGGGTCGCGGTGCCGGAACCGCCAGTGACGCGCGGCCCGTTCGGATTCCTCGGCCCCGCCGCCCCGAAGGCAGTACGCCGGCCGGACAGCCACCGGACTCCGGCCGGCTGTTCGACGCGCTGCGCTCCGGGCGAGCCCTGCCGCTGTCCGCGGAGCCGCCTCGTACGCGACGGGACCTCGCCTGGGCGGAGTTGGACACGGACGCGGTGCGGGCCGCCCGCCGGGCCCTGCCCGGGCTCGGCGCGACCCTCAACGAAGTGCTGCTCGCGGCAGCCTCGGGCGCCCTGCGAGCCGTCCACGGCGAACCGGAAGGCCGGGCAGGGGCCTCCCGCCCGCTGCACGGCGTGTACTCCGTGGACCTGCGCACACCGGAGCAGGCCGACACGCTCGGCAACATCGTCTCGATGGTGCGGTTGCCGCTCCCCGTGGAAATCACCGACCCCCGGGAGCGGCTTGCCGCCTGCCGGGCCTCGTCGGCCGCGCCGGGCCCGGCGCAGGGCCCGGACACCACCACCCGCCTGGTCTGCGCCGCCGCCCGTCTCGGCCCCTGGGCGCTGCGCCTGCTCGCCAGGCGCGCCTACTCGCCCCGGTGGGCCCCCGTGTCCTGTACGGCCGTCAGATGGCCCCGGGGCCCGTGGGCCCTGGACGGCGCGCCGCTGGAGAGGGTGATTCCGCTGGCGCGGGTGCAGATCCCGGGGGCGGTCAGTCTCACCCTGACGAGTTACGCGAACACGTTCACCCTCTGCGTGGTCAGCCACACGCCCGAGGGCCAAGCCCGTTTGCTGGCCGACGCGTTCGCACGCGAACTGACCTCCCTCGCAGGGGCCGTCGGGCCCCAACTCAGCGCTCCGGCACGGTGACCTGAGCGCTGACCGGTGCGGTCGGCGGCGCGCCGCCGGAAGCGGCGGATCGTAACTCACCGATGTGAATCTCGTTTCTCCTGTGACCGTGAGCAACAGGCGTCGAGGAGTGAAGATCCCGCAGCGGAGGAGAAGTTGGCCACGTATCGCATGAGACTGTCCTTCCCCGATGAGGCGTTGCTGCTCAACGGGTGCCCTGGTGTGGTCGGTATGGCGGCGGTCTTCCGGGGGGAAGAGCCTGAGCTGCGGGAGGTCCGGGCACGAGTCGCCGAACGGTGGACGGCCCTGCGGCGGATGAGCCACGTGCTCGACACCCCGTACGCCTCGGACGCCCCGCAGACCTCGGACGCCCCGGACACCTCGGACGTCTTGGGCGGTGACGGGCGCCGGGCGCCGCGCCGACGCCGCGCCCACTGGGTCGTGCGGGAGCCCTTCCGGCCCGCCACGCACGTCCTCGCCGCACGCCACAAGCTGGACGACCTGTGGGCGGACGTGGTGGCCCGCCCACTCCCCGACGGCCCGCCGCCCTGGCGGCTCTACGTCGTCCCGGGCGGGCCCGACGGCGGCTTCGCCCTGGCGCTCGTCGCCCAGCACGTGCTGCTCGACGGGCGCTCCCTCGAGACCTTGCTGCACGCCCTGATGGACGACATCGCCCCCGTACGGGCCACCGGCCGCCCGCCGCTGACCCGCGTCCGGCTCGGCGCCGTGGGCAGGGAACTGAAGGCGCTGACGGCACGCGGGCAGGCCCTCCCGACGCCCTCGCCGCAGCGCACGTCCCCCTCGGTCGCCGTACGCACGCTGTCGAGCGATACGTTCCGTGCCGCGCGCCGGCACCCCCTGGGCACGCGCGGCGCGACGCCGAACGAGCTGCTGATCGGCGCGGTCGCCGGGGCGCTGCGCGCCCATTTCGGCCCCGCGCCTCACTGGCCGGGCACCCGGCCCGTGTACACGGCCGTGCCGTGCGATCTGCGCGCCCGGGACAGCGAACACGTACTGGGCAACGGCGCCACGGCCGTACAGATCGCGCTGCCCCTCGACGTCGACGACCCCGTGGCCCGCCTGCGGGTCTGCCGTACGTCGCTGCAGACGATGCCCGCACGCTCCGGTGTCCACGCCGCCGCACTGCTCCCGTGGGGAGAAACGGTCAAGCGTGTGGCGCCGTGGGCGGTCGCGCGGCTGGCCGACAGAGCCGCTCGGCCGACCTTCGCGGCGACAGCGACGACCGTCCTGAAGTGGCGTGACACGTCATCCGCCTTCCAGGGCCGCCGGCTGCGGCATGTCGTGGGGCTGCCCCCGCTGCACCGGCCGGGCAGCGCGAGCTTCCTGCTGGCGCAGAACAACAGCGCCTGCACGCTCACGGTGGTCTGCCACCTGCTTCCCCACAGTGCTCAGCGGCTCGCCGACGCCGTGGTGGACGAGTTCGAGGCGTTGGCACGGAGACAGCGGAAGACATGACGACACCGGAAAACCCGACAGCACCAGCGACGACAGCAGAAGTAGGGAAGAGCACCGTGGAAGCAGAGTACGAAGACGTCTGGGACGAGCTGCGCACCCTCTGCGCGCACATCATGTCCGTACCACCGGAGCACGTGGTACCGCAGGCCCGCCTCGTGGCCGACCTAGGAGCCGACAGCCTCGACGTAACGGAATTGCAGGTGGCCTCGGAAGAACGGTTCGGCGTGTCCCTCAAGGGATCCGACCCCGCCGCGGTCTCCACGGTCGGCGACGTCGCCGCTCTCATCGTGAGGCAGCGCACCGGCTCCGCCCCGGGCGTGGTCGCTGGATGACACGCGAAGACGCTGTCGCGGTCACGGGCCTCGGAGTCCGCTGCGGGGCCGGGGCCACGACGCGTGAACTGTGGGAGAACCTCCTCCACTCACGCTCCACGGCCACCCTGCACACCTTCGACGACGAGGGCACCGTCGTCCACCCCGCCTACCCCATGCCCGGTTTCACGCCCGAGGGCTACCTCACCCCGAAGGAGGTGAAACGGACGGACCGTTCCGTGCAGTTGGCGGTGTGCGCCGCCATGGACGCGGTGACGGACGCCGGAGGGCTGCACACCGCCGCCGGTCGCCGGGCGGTCGTCACCGGCACCACGTACGGCGGGGTGATCAGCCAGGAGCACGGCATCGGGCAGCCCGACGTGCTCTACCCGGCCCGGGTGATGCCCAACGCCGGTGCGTACTGGATCAGTTCCAAGTTCGGTGTCACCGGTCCCTCGCTCACCCTCTCCACCGCCTGCGCCTCGGGCACGCACGCCGTGGGCGAGGCGATGGAGCTGATCCGGAGCGGGCGCGCCGACACCGTCGTGACCGGGGGCCACGAGAGCCCGTTCACCGCGACGACCGCGCTCGCCTTCGCACGGTCCGGCGCCATGGTCACCGAGTGCGACGAACCCGCCCGCGCGTCACGGCCGTTCGACGCGGAGCGGCGGGGGTTCCTCCTCGCGGAGGCGGCGGCCTTCATGGTGCTGGAACGGCTGGACCTCGCCCGCGCCCGGGGCGCCCGGATCTACGCCACCCTCATCGGGTACGGGTGTACGTCCGACGCCCACCACCTCACGGCACCGCACCCCGACGGCGCCGGTGCGACCGCGTGCATGGAGCAGGCGCTCACCGACGCCGGTGTCGCGCCCGACGCCGTCACCCACGTCAACGCGCACGGCACCGGCACCACGCTCAACGACCTGGCGGAAGCGCGCGCCATCACCGCCGTCTTCGGCCCCGCCGCCGTGCCGGTGACCGCCTCCAAGTCGGTGACCGGGCACTCCCTGGGGGCGGCGGGGGCGCTGGAAGCCGTGATCACCGCCATGTCGCTGCACGAAGGACTCCTGCCGCCCACCGCCCATCTCACGCGGCTCGACCCCCAGTGCGAGCTGGATGTCGTCGTCCGGCCCCGCAAGCTCTCCGCAGGACCGGCGCTCAGCAACAGCTTCGGTTTCGGCGGGCACAACGCCTGCGTCGTCCTCGACTCGGCCCAGCGCTGATGAGGCGCAAACCGAGGCTGGCGATGGGGCGGAAACCGAGGCTGTCGGGGCTTGACGAGGGCTTCGTGCGCGATGGGCTGCCCGGGACGATCGGCACCGTCGCACTGTTCACGGGCGAACCCTTCGACCTGGGCGAGCTGCGCTCCCGCGTCAGCGAGCGGTGGGGAGGGCTCGACCGCATGCACCAGGTCCTTGAACCGCCCCGCGGGCCGGCGGCGCTCTCCGGCCACCGCTGGGCGGTCACGCAGCCGTTCGACGCCGCTGAGCACGTCCGCGCCTGCGACCTGGAGCCGCAGCCGCTCATGGCCGCCTCGATCGGCCGACGGCTGCCGTCCGGCCGGCCCCTGTGGCAGCTGCTCGTGCCGAAGGCGGCACCCACCGGCGAACACGCCCTCGTGCTCCTGGCCCACCACGCGCTCCTGGACGGCAGCTCCATGGCGACGCTCCTTCGCCTCCTCATGGACGACGCCCGTCCGGCCCGGACCGGGGCGACGGCACCAGCTCCCTCGGTGCCACGGCAGCGGCTCTCCGTCCGCCCCGCCGACTTGTCCAGGGAGCTCCGGGACAGCAACGCCCCGGGCCAGCGCCTGCCGTCGGCGCCCGGCGGGGCCCACCCCTCCCTCGCCGTCACCCGGCTCGACCCGGACGTGGTGCGCTCGGCCCGCCGCCAACCGGCCGACGGACGCGGGGCGACCCTGAACGAACTGCTCCTCGGCGCCCTGTCCGGGGCCCTCCCCGCCTGTTACGGCGCCACCTCGTCCCGGCCCCGGGGCTCCGCTCCCCTCTACGCGACCGTGCCCGTGGATCTGCGGAGCCGGTGCGAGGCGCAGCAGCTCGGCAACCTCATCACCGCCGTCCGTCTCCCGCTGCCGCTCGGCGCCGACTCCCCGGCGGGCCGCCTGCACGCGTGCCAGAAGCTGATGGCGGACCTGCCCGACCGCCGCGAGATCCACCAGAGGGTCCTGCCCGTCCTTGAGGGTGTCGTACGGGCGCTGCCCTGGCTGACGACAGTGCTGGCCAAGCGGATGGCGCGGCCCGAGATCACCACCGCCGTGTGCACCGCGTTCAAATGGCGGGACAACCCGAGCCATCTGCACGGCCGTCGCCTGAGCAGCGTCGTCTCCCTGCCCGCGCTCTCCTCCCCCGGCACCACGAGCGTCAGCCTCGTCCAGACCGCCGACGCCTACGTGCTCACCGTCGTGAGCCACCTCGGCCCGGACGACTCCCGGCGGATCGCCGACGCCGTGGCGGCGGAACTGGCCGCGGTGGCGGCCTCGGCACCCGCCTCCGCCCAGGCGCCGCCCGCTTCCGCCCAGGCGTCGCCCGCTCCGTGAACCATCGCCGGTAGCGGTCCCCTGGGCACCCTGCCGAGGCTCACCGGCCGGGGTGGCACAGAGCCGTGTCGACGACGCGTTCGACGTGCCTCTTGGTCGCCGTGTCATCCGGCTGGATGGTCACCGCGACGTTGGCGGCGGCCTTCCCGTCCTCCCTGACGCCGCCCCGGGTCTCGTATCCGGGGATGCTGCCGCCGTGGCCCCAGGAGACGCCGCCGCACGACAGCGTCGTACTGACCAGACCCAGGCCGTAGCGGGCGCCCGGGGCGAAGGGCGGGCCCGCGGGGGCGGTCGTACGCATCTGGGCGAGCTGCGCGTCCCGGAGGAGGCCGCCGGAGAGGAGCGCGGTGTAGAAGCGGTTGAGGTCGGAGTTGGTGGAGATCAGCTGGCCTGCCGCCCAGCCCCAGGAGGGGTCCATCTCCGTGATGTCGTGGGGCGCGCCGCCCGCCGGGTCCTGGTAGTAGCCCTTGGGGTGCGGTCCGCGGATGGTGGCGTCACCGGGGGCGGGGAAGTAGGTGTGGCGCAGTCCGAGGGGCTCGATGATCCGCTGCTGCATCGCCTCGGCGAGGGGGCGCCGGGTGACCTCCTGGACGATCAGACCGGCCAGGATGTAGTTCGTGTTGCTGTACGCCCACTTCTCGCCGGGGTCGAAGTCGGCCTTGTGCTCCAGGGCGATGTCGAGAAGCTCGCGGGGTTCATAGCGGCGGATGTCGTCGCCGAGGTACTTGGTGTAGTCGGGGAGCCCGCTGGTGTGCTGGAGCAGTTGGCGGACGGTGATGCGGCGGCCGTCGATCCCCTCTCCGCGTACGACGCCCTTGAGGTAGGTGTCGACGGGGGCGTCGAGGGCGATCTTCCCCTCGCCGACCAGTTGCAGGACGACCACCGCGGTGAACGTCTTGGTGTTGCTGCCGATCCGCACCTGGCCGTCCCTGGGCACGGGTGCGCCGGTGGCCAGATCGCCGACACCGGCGGTGTAGGTACGGGTGGGGCCCTTGCCGTGCCTGACGCTCGCCAGCGCGGCGGGCACGTGGTCGGAGCGGACGAGGGAGTCAAGGCCCCGCTGCACGGCGTCCGTCCTGAGGGCGTGCGGCGCGGGCCCGGCGGCCGCCGTGGGGGCGAGGGCGCCGGTCGCCAGGACACCGAGGGCCACCGCGGCGCCGACCGACACGACCCCGCGCCGACCACGCGAGAAGGGAGAACGGAACCTCTGCCAAGCCTGCTCACGCACGGGCCAACTCCTACGGAATCCGGGGCGGCCAGGGCGTGCGCCGAGGCCGCGTCCAGCTTCCCCGGCCGCACCCCGCCAGGGGCATCCGGCTGCCCTCCCGGCCCGGGTGGGGCTAACCCCCGGCACGCGCTCGCCCAGAGGTGGCCGCCACCCCGAACGCGACCTGATCCGCCGGATAGGCCCTAGCTGTCGCCGTCGGTGCGCTTCGGGGCCGGGTTCGCCGCGGAACCGCCGTCCCCGGACGCCGCCGCGCCGACCGCCTCGTCATCCGTCGCGTCGCCCGCTCCCGGCCGCCGCCGACCGGTCTCCGGCTCCTTGAAGTCGACCTTGCCCATGTGCCGGTTCATCGACTTCATAAGGCCCCACACGGCCAGGGCCATCACCGCGAAGACGATGAACCCGAGGACGCCGGGGGTCACCTTGTCGTCGTCGACCTCCTTGGCAAGAGGGACGAGATGCGTCATTGCCAGATGTGCGTTCACGCTAGGCATTGTCGCGGATGCCCGCAAAGAGGTCGTCCTCGGGGAGGGAAGTATCGACGAGCGACTTCGCCAGCTCGTACTCCTCCGTGGGCCAGACCTTCTTCTGCAGCTCCATCGGGACGCGGAACCAGCCGCCGTCGGGGTCGATCTGCGTGGCGTGGGCGATCAGGGCCTTGTCGCGGATCTCGTAGAAGTCGGCGCACGGGACGTGGGTGGTCAGGGTGCGCTCGACCCGCTCGAACTCGTCCCACCGCTTGAGCCAGTCCCCGTACGGCGACTCCAGGCCGTGGTCGAGCATCGCCTGGTGCAGCGCCTCGGTGCGCGGGCGGTTGAAGCCCTGGTTGTAGTAGAGCTTCTGCGGCTGGAAGACCGGGCCGAACTCGCTCTCCGGGTACTTCTCCGCGTCCGCCGCGCCGTCGAACGCCACCATCGTGATCTTGTGGGTCATGATGTGGTCGGGGTGCGGATAGCCGCCGTTCTCGTCGTACGTCGTGATGACCTGCGGACGGAAGGAACGGATCTGGCGCACCAGCTCACCCGCCGCCTTGTCGACGTCCTCCAGCGCGAAGCAGCCCTCGGGCAGCGGCGGCAGCGGGTCGCCCTCGGGCAGCCCCGAGTCGACGAAGCCCAGCCACTCCTGCTTGACGCCGAGGATCTCGCGCGCCTCGTCCATCTCCTTCTTGCGCACCTCGTGGATGTGCTCCTGGATGTAGGTGTCACCCTGGAGCTTCGGGTTGAGGATGTCGCCGCGCTCACCGCCCGTGCAGGTCACGACGAGCACGTCCACCCCCTCGGACACGTACTTGGCCATGGTGGCCGCGCCCTTGCTCGACTCGTCGTCGGGGTGGGCGTGCACGGCCATCAGTCGAAGCTGCTCAGTCAAGACTCGATCCTCAAGTAATCGGGCGCCCTCGGTGATCCGGCGCAACACGCGGCTTCTATAGTGACGGAACCGGGGGGCGGAAAATTCCGGCATCCCCTGTTCCTGGAGGACGATCATGGCGGCGGCAGGGCTCCCCCATGGGCGGTACGGCCGCTCGCGCACGGACGACGAGGCCGCCGACCGCAAGCTCAAGATCGTGGGCTCCGTGCTCGGCGTGGTCCTGCTCGGCGTCGTCGGCTGGTTCGGCTACGACTACATCAACGGTACGAAGGTCAGCGCCGAGGTCATCAAATTCGACGTCGTTTCGGCCACCACCGTCGAGGCGCACCTGGAGGTGCGCAAGGACGCCGGCGCCAAGGGCTACTGCACCCTGCGCTCGCAGGCCGAGTCCGGCGCCGAGGTCGGCCGCGCCGACTTCCGCTTCGACCAGCGCGAGGGCCGCATCGACAAGGTCGTCACGCTCCGTACGACGTCGCGGGCGACCAGCGTCGAGCTGCTGGGCTGCCACGCCGACTGACACGACGGACACGAGGCCGGGCTTTCCCGCCCTCACCTGCGTTGACGCGATTCTGATGGCTTATGTCCTCCCCCTTGCCCAGCTGAATTGTTAGGCTCGTGGTTTCGCCCACCCGTAAGGGAACATCCTTCTGGGTAGGGCGATGCTTTGTCTTCCCAGTACCTACGAGGAGCACCTGTGACCCAGACCAGCGAGAACGTCACCTGGCTGACCCAGGAGGCGTACAACCAGCTCAAGGCCGAGCTGGAGCACCTGTCTGGTCCCGCGCGCACCGAGATCGCCGCGAAGATCGCGGCGGCGCGCGAGGAGGGGGACCTGCGCGAGAACGGCGGGTACCACGCGGCGAAGGAGGAGCAGGGCAAGCAGGAGCTCCGCATCCGCCAGCTGACCCAGCTCCTGGAGACCGCCAAGGTCGGTGAGGCCCTGGCCGCGGACGGCATGGTGGCGCCCGGCATGGTCGTGACCATCGCCTTCGACGGCGACGAGGACGACACCCTGACGTTCCTGCTCGCCTCCCGTGAGTACGCGAGCGACGAGATCGAGACGTACTCGCCGCAGTCCCCGCTGGGCTCGGGCGTGAACGGCAAGAAGATCGGCGAGGACGCGCAGTACGAACTGCCGAACGGCAAGCTCGCCTCCGTCAAGATCCTCGAGGCCAAGCCGTACCAGTCCTGACACCGCCTTCTCCACGACGGGGCCCCGGCACTCACCGTGCCGGGGCCCCGTCGCGTGCCAGGGTCTGTCGGGCTCCTCAGGCCGTCGCCGAGCGGTACTTGCGGACCGCCAGCGTGCGGAAGACCAGGATGATCAGGACCGAGTAGATCACCGACGCCCAGACCGGATGCTCCATGGGCCAGGCCGTGGAGGCCGAGACGCCGGGGTTGCCGAAGAGCTCGCGGCAGGCCTGGACGGTGGCGCTGAAGGGGTTCCAGTCGGCCACGTGGCGCAGCCAGGGCGTCATCTGGCTGGAGTCCACGAACGCGTTCGAGATGAACGTGACCGGGAAGAGCCAGATCAGCCCGCCCGACGTGGCCGCCTCCGGGGTGCGCACCGAGAGGCCGATGAGCGCGCCGACCCAGGTGAAGGCGTACCCGAGCAGGAGCAGCAGGCCGAAGGCGCCGAGCGCCTTCCCGATCCCCTCGTGGACGCGCCAGCCGACGAGCAGCGCCACGATCGCGAGGACCAGCAGTGTCAGCGCGGTCTGCACGAGGTCGGCGATGGTGCGGCCGGTGAGGACCGCGCCGCGCGCCATGGGCAGGGAGCGGAAGCGGTCGATGAGGCCCTTGTGCATGTCGTCGGCGATACCCGCGCCCGCGCCCGCGGTGGCGAAGGTGACGGTCTGCGCGAAGATGCCCGCCATCAGGAAGTTGCGGTAGACGGCGGGGTCGGTGCTGGCGCCGATCTTCATGGAGCCGCCGAAGACGTAGCTGAACAGCACCACGAACATGATCGGCTGGATCAGGCCGAAGATGACCATCTCCGGGATGCGGGACATGCGGATGAGGTTCCGCTTGGCGACGACCAGGGAGTCCCTGACGGACTGGCCGATGCCGCCCGCGGGCCTGGGGCCCGTCGCGCGCGCCGTGTCGGTGAGGGTGCTCACTTGCCGGCCTCCTTCGTGCCCTCGTCCTCGTCCTCCAGCGCGGCGACGTGGCCGGTGAGGGAGATGAAGACGTCGTCGAGGGTGGGGCGGCGCAGACCGATGTCGTCGATCTCGATGCCGCGGGTGTCCAGCTCGCGGATGACCTCGGCGAGCAGCTTGGCGCCGCCGGTGACGGGCACGGTCAGCTTGCGCGTGTGCTCGGCGACGGTGACCTCGCCCTTGCCGAGGCCGCGCAGGACCTCGGCGGCGGTGGCGATGTGCTCGCGCTCGTGCACGACGACCTCGACGCGCTCGCCGCCGGTCCTGGCCTTGAGCTGGTCGGCGGTGCCTCGGGCGATGACGCGGCCGTGGTCGACGACGCAGATGTCGTGCGCCAGGTGATCGGCCTCTTCCAGATACTGCGTGGTCAGGAGCAGTGTCGTACCGCCGGAGACCAGTTCCTCGATGACCTCCCACAGCTGCTGGC
The DNA here is from genome assembly GCF_019400875.1 of Streptomyces anatolicus. Classification (NCBI taxonomy): domain Bacteria; kingdom Bacillati; phylum Actinomycetota; class Actinomycetes; order Kitasatosporales; family Streptomycetaceae; genus Streptomyces; species Streptomyces anatolicus. Next base: position 16,608 of record NZ_WMBF01000043.1, read on the forward strand.
GGTTGCGCGGGTCGAGGCCGGTGGTGGGCTCGTCCATGAACATCACCGGCGGCGAGACGACGAGCGCGGCGGCGAGGTCGAGGCGGCGGCGCATGCCTCCCGAGTACGTCTTGGAGGGGCGGTCGGCGGCGTCGGCGAGGTTGAACCGGTCGAGCAGCTCACCCGCTCTGACCTTGGCCTCCTTGGCCCTCATCTGGTAGAGCTGACCGACCATCTGAAGGTTCTCACGGCCCGTCAAGTACTCGTCCACGGCCGCGAACTGGCCGGAGAGGCCGATGGAGCGGCGCACCTCGTTCGGGTGCTTGAGCACGTCGATCCCGGCGACGACGGCCCGGCCGCTGTCGGGGGTCAGGAGCGTCGTCAGACAGCGCACCGCGGTGGTCTTACCCGCGCCGTTCGGTCCGAGCAGACCGAGCACGGTGCCCTCCGGGACGTCCAGATCGACGCCGTCCAGAGCCCTGACCTCGCCGAAGGTCTTCACCAGGCCTTCGGCGTATATGGCGCCTGGCATGTGGGTTCTCCCAGAGGTCCGGGGATGAAGGACTTTCTGGGAGAAGTCTAGGTTTGCCGGACCTTCCGCGCCTGGCAATTGCCGGTACGGCCGTCGTGCGGGCTCAGTGGGGGCTCAGTCCAGGCCGGCTCAGCCGATGACCGTGTAGCCCGCCTCGCGCAGCGCCGTGCCCACCTCGGCGCAGTGCTCGGGGCCCTTCGTCTCCAGGTGCAGCTCCACCTCCGCCTCCGTGAGACCGAGGCGCGGATCGGTGCGTACGTGGCTCACGTCGAGGACGTTGGCGTCCATCACGGTCAGCACACCGAGGAGGTGGGCCAGCGCGCCGGGGCGGTCCGTCAGGCGCAGCCGCAGCGACAGGTAGCGGCCCGCCGCCGCCATGCCCTGGCGCAGGATGCGCTGCATCAGGAGCGGGTCCACGTTGCCGCCGGAGAGCAGCGCCACGACCGGGCCGTCGAACGACTTCGGGCTGCTCAGCAGGGCCGCGACGGGGCTGGCGCCGGCCGGCTCGACGACCATCTTGGCGCGCTCCAGGCAGAGCAGCAGGGCGCTGGAGAGCTCGTCCTCGGAGACCGTGACGACGTCGTCGACCAGGTCCTCGATCAGCTGGAACGGCACGTCTCCGGGGCGTCCGACCTTGATGCCGTCGGCCATGGTCATCGGGTGGTCGATCGACACCGGGTGCCCGGCGGCGAGCGAGGGCGGGTAGGCCGCGGAGCCCGCCGCCTGCACGCCGACGATCTTCACGTCGGGGCGGAGCGCCTTGACGGCGACCGCGATGCCCGCCGCGAGGCCGCCGCCCCCGACGCCGACCACGAGGGTGCGCAGCTCCGGGCACTGCTCCAGGATCTCCAGGCCGACCGTGCCCTGCCCCGCGATGATGTCGGGGTGGTCGAAGGGGTGGATGAAGACCGCGCCCGTCTCGCGCGCGTACTCCTGCGCGGCGGCCAGCGTCTCGTCGACGACCTGGCCGTGCAGCCGCACCTCGGCGCCGTACTCCCTGGTCGCCGCGACCTTGGGCAGCGGCGCCCCGGCCGGCATGAAGACGGTGGAGCGCACGCCGAGCAGCGAGGAGGCGAGGGCCACGCCCTGCGCGTGGTTGCCCGCGCTGGCGGCGACGACACCCGCGGCGCGCTCCTCGGGGAGCAGCCCCGCGATCCGTACGTACGCGCCGCGCAGCTTGAACGAACCCGTCCGCTGGAGGTTCTCGCACTTGAGGTGGACCGGCGCGCCGACCAGCTGGGACAGGTGCCTGCTGCCCTCCATCGCCGTCATCCGGGCCACTCCGGAGAGCATCTTCCGTGCGCCGCGCACATCGTCGAGGGTGACTGTCGGCAAGAGATGCGGCGTGCGGTAGCTCATGCCCCCAAGTCTCGCAGCCGTCGCCGGAGTCCTCCTTCGGTGACCAAGGGCCGAGACTGTTCTGCGCGTAGGTTTGCGCAGCGCAGGTACGGTCCGCGCCGGGGCCGCGTACCCTGTCCCCCAACCCACCGCCCTCGCATGAAGTGAGCCCCCGGCCATGCCCACAACTCCGGACATGACGACCGCCAGTGAACCCGGCCTTCTCGACAGCCTGCAGCACCAGGTGGCCGTCTTCGCCCGCCGCGCGGAGCAGACCCGCCTCGGCGGGGTAGGCCAGGTCCGCAACTCCATGGACCGTGCCGCGTATCTGCTGCTGAACCGCCTCGACAAGGAAGGGCCGATGGGCGTCAAGGCGCTCGCGGCGAGCATGGGCATCGACTCCTCGACGGTCACCCGGCAGGTCGCCCCGCTGGTCGACACCGGGCTCGTCAAGCGCACCTCGCACCCCGAGGACGGCCGTGCCGTGGTGCTCCAGCTGTCGCCGCGCGGCCAGGCCAGGCTCGACGAGGTGCGCTCCTCGCGGCGCGAGCTGATGGCCGAGCTGACGCAGGACTGGGCGCCCCAGGAGCGGGAGAGCTTCTGCGCGCTCCTCACACGCTTCAATTCCGCCCTCTCGGCCCGGCAGACGTCACACGCGGCACCCGGCGGAGAGGTTCCGGCCACTCCGGAGTCTTGACCCCGGCCCCGCGTCTGGCCTCATATGAGACCAGGACGCCCCCTTGCCGGGGGTTGCCCTCCTCTGCTTGCGGCCGGGAGGCGCGGTGCGTGAACGGCAGGCGTTCCAGGACGCCCGCCGTGCCCGGGAGTTCGAGGCGTTCGTCGCGGGCGCGGCAGGCAGGCTCCTGCATGCCGCGACGCTGCTCACCGCGGAACGCCCCGACGACAACCCACGCGCGCGTGCCCTGCTGACGGCCGCCCTCGCGCATACGTACGCGGCGTGGGACCGGCTGCGCGGCGAGGACCCGTACGACCGCACACGCCAGCAAGTGGCCCTCCGCTTCGCCCGCGGGGCCTGGCGCCGTCACCGGGGCCACGGTGGCGTCCTGGAGCGGCTGAGCCCCCAGGAACGGCTGATTCTCGTGCTCCGGATGTACGAGGGTGTGGCCGAGGAACAGACCGCCGCGCTTCTGGGGCTGCCCGCCGACCGGGTCCGGGGGATCTGCGCCCGCGCCATCGCGTCGGCCCTGCATCCGCCGCGGGGGCCCGCGGGGGCGCTGAGCGGGGCGGTGCGCCCATGAGCCAGTACGAGCGCAAGGAGACGGCCGTCCGGCGGCTGCTGGAGAGTGCGCAGGCGTCGGTGCCGCCGGGGCTCTTCGATGACGCCGTGCGGCGGGGCGGGCGGATGCTGCGGCGGCGCGTGGTGCTGCGCAGGCTCATGTGGGTGGTGCTGTTCGCCTGCGTGGTGGCGTTCGCCGTGTGGGCATCGGCCGCCCAGCCTTGGGCGGAGCCGCCTTCGGAGACGACTCCGCCGCTTACTCGCTGGTAGCGGGGGGATGTCCGGGCCGGACGGACTAGCCCAGCGCCTGCTGGAGGTCGGCGAGGAGGTCGTCCGCCGCCTCGATGCCCACCGACAGGCGTACCAGGTCCGCCGGGACCTCGAGGAGCGATCCCGCGGTCGAGGCGTGCGTCATGCGGCCCGGGTGCTCGATCAGGGACTCGACGCCGCCCAGGGACTCGCCCAGGGTGAAGAGCTTGGCGCGGTTGCAGACCTCGACGGCCGCCTCCTCGCCGCCCTCGACCTGGAACGAGACCATTCCGCCGAAGGACTTCATCTGCTTGGCGGCGACCTCGTGACCGGGGTGCTCCGGAAGGCCCGGGTACAGGACGCGCTTCACGCGCGCGTGCCGGGTCAGCATCTCGGTGACCTTGGTGGCGTTCTCGCTGTGCCGGTCCATGCGCACCGCGAGGGTCTTGATGCCGCGCAGCACCAGCCAGGCGTCGAAGGGCCCGGCGACGGCGCCCATCGCGTTCTGGTGGTACGCAAGCTCCTCGCCGAGCGCCGCGTCGCTGACGACCAGCGCGCCGCCGACGACGTCCGAGTGGCCGCCCATGTACTTCGTCATGGAGTGCACGACGACGTCCGCGCCGAGGGCGAGGGGCTGCTGGAGGTAGGGGCTCGCGAAGGTGTTGTCGACGACGAGGCGGACGCCGGTCTCGCGGGCGACCTGCGCGAGGGCGGCGATGTCGGTGATGCCGAGCAGCGGGTTGGAGGGGGTCTCCACCCAGATCGCCTTCGTACGGTCGGTCATCGCGGCCCGCACCGCGTCCGGGTCGGAGGTGTCGGCCACCGACCACTCCACGCCCCAGCGGGAGACGACCTTGGCGAAGAGGCGGAAGGTGCCGCCGTACGCGTCGTTGGGGATGACCACGTGGTCGCCGGGGGCGAGCAGCGCGCGCAGGAGGCAGTCCTCGGCCGCGAGGCCCGAGGCGAAGGCGAGCCCGCGGCGGCCGCCCTCCAGCGCGGCCAGGTTCTCTTCCAGGGCGGTCCTCGTCGGGTTCGCGCTGCGGCTGTACTCGTAGCCGCCGCGCAGGCCGCCGACGCCGTCCTGCTTGTAGGTCGACACCTGGTAGATGGGCGGGACGACGGCTCCGGTGAGCGGGTCGGCCGTGTTGCCCGCGTGGATCGCCACGGTCTCGAAACTCTGTGTGCCGGGGGTGCTGTGCAAGTCACTCATGCGGCCTGAGCGTAGTGCGCGGCAGGGACGTTCCGCCTGGGCGCGGGGGTGCTTTCCGTCCACGTCGGTGGGGGTACGTCCCGGCAGGTTCGCCAATTGTCGGACCCGTCTGGTTCGCTTGAGCCATGGAGATTCTCTGGTTCCTGTTCGCGGTGGTCATGATCGGTGCGGTCCTCGGGCCCGTGCTGCTGCGCAGGCGCGGCGGGATCCGGCAGGTCGAGCCCGGCTCGCCGGACGCCGCGGACCCGGCGGAGTACGGCTTCCTGCGCCAGGAGGAGCTGGACATCCGCATGCCGGGCGCGGACGCCGATCTCCTCGAAGTCCTCGACCTCGTGCAGCGCACGCAGGGGTGGCAGGCCGCCTCGCAGCTCCTCGCGGGCACGGAGACGCACGGCGAGCAGCGCTGGCAGCGGGTGCAGGCCTTCGCGGGCGCGGCCTCGCTGGAGCTGCAGCAGCGGCCCGGGGGCGTGAGCGACAGTCCCGGCGGGCAGTGGCTGCGGGTGTGGCGGGCCGAGGCGCCCAAGGACGCGGGTGGCGCCGCGGTGCACGCGGAGTTCCTGGTCCAGCAGGCGTGGCGGACGGCCGACCGGGGGACGGACGAGTTCCGGATCATTCTGGAGGAGGCCAGGGAGGCGTGCGGGCAGGCGGCGCTGCTGGCGCCGGGCGATCCGGTCCCGTACATCATCGAGCTGTCCATCGCGCGCGGCCTCGCGTATCCGCGCGCCGAGTTCGAGCAGCTCTGGCTGAAGATCCTGGACCGTGCGCCGGCGCACATGGGCGCGCATCTGGCGGCGCTGCACTACTGGTGCGAGAAGTGGCACGGCTCGCGCGACCTCGCGTACGGCTTCGCGGAGGCCGCGGCGGCGCGTGCCCCTCGCGCCTCCCTGCTCGCGGCGCTCCCGCTCTTCGCGGTCTACGAGCACATGCCCGAGGTCAATCTGGTCCGCGGGTTCTATGAGAGCGAGGTCGTCACCAAGGCGATCGAGGGCGCCCTCTTCGCGGTGCACGCGGCGCGGCCGGACGACCCCATGCTGGCGCACGTCCGCCATCTCCTGGTGTTCTTCCTGGTCCGCTGCGAGCGCTGGGGCGAGGCCATGCACCAGCTGGTGCACGTGGACGGCCACGTCGGCGCCCTGCCCTGGACCCTGACCCCCGACCCGGCCGCGAGCTACGCGGTGTACCGCGCGCTGGCCGTTGCGGGGTACGAGGCGAATGGCGGCAGCCCGGCGACGCTGTCGCACTGAGCCTCTGGAATGCGGGGGCCCTGGAATGCCGGGGCCTGCCCGCGCGTTCCCCTCATGACGCCCTGTCCGCCCTTTTCCGCCCCTGTCCGCCGCTGTCAGGCCCCGCACGAGGAGAGACCCGCATGATCTTCGGCCGCACGCCCGAGCTGCCCACCCCCGAGCAGGCACTGAAGGGCCGGGCGACCCCGGAATTCGAGGTCCCCGCGCGCCACACTGTCCTCGGCAACGCGCTCCTTGGCCCCTACCCCGAGGGCCTGGAGGTCGCGGACTTCGCGCTGGGCTGCTTCTGGGGCGCGGAGCGCAAGTTCTGGCAGACGCCGGGCGTCTGGACGACGTACGTCGGCTACCAGGGCGGCTACACCGAGAACCCCTCCTACGAAGAGGTGTGCTCCGGCCTGACGGGCCACACGGAGGCGGTCCGCGTCGTCTTCGACCCGGCCAAGGTCTCGTACGCCTCGCTCCTGAAGCTCTTCTGGGAGTCCCACAACCCCACGCAGGGCTTCCGCCAGGGCAACGACGTGGGCACGCAGTACCGCTCGGCGATCTACACCCACTCCGCCGAGCAGGAGGCCGGGGCGAAGGCTTCCCTGGAGGCCTACCAGCGCGTCCTGACCGCCGCGGGCCACGGCACGATCACGACGACGGTCCTCCCCGCCACCGACAGGCCCTTCTGGCCGGCCGAGCCGTACCACCAGCAGTACCTGGACAAGAACCCCGACGGCTACTGCGGCATCGGCGGCACGGGCGCCCTCCTGGACACCCCCTCGGAAACCAACTGGGGCCGCGCCTGCCCCACGGGCATCACCCCGGCCCCGAGCGAGCACTGACCCCAAGATCCCGCCGCATCACGCGCCGCAGCTCGGCGATGGCCGCGTCGTTGCCGGCCTCCAGCTCCGCGTAGACCTCGCTGTCGGCTCTCGCGCCCTCGATGACGCGGTCCCGGGTCGTCCGCAGGGCGATGAAGGCCGCCCTGGCCGCCTCGACGACGTCCAAGGGCGCGATGATCGCCAGCTGGTGGCGGATCTCGTAGGCCCCCGGCGCCAGGAACCGCTCCCGGACCTCGCGTGCGTGTTCCTCACTTCCGGGGCTCGGGCCGCCGGTAACCTGCGCTGACTCGTGGAGTGCCGAGCGGACGCGGGAGAGCGCGGCCGTGTACTCCGCGTACAGCTGTCTGCGCGTCGCCGTCTCGCGCTCCGCGCTCTCCCGCCGCCACCGGGCCCGGTCGGCCAAGAGGGTCGCGCCCACGCCGATTGCCGCTCCCAGCAGGGTACTTACCGGCGATATCCACTCCACGAGACCACGACCCTAACGG
>NZ_WMBF01000439.1:0-5360 GCF_019400875.1 Streptomyces anatolicus
CCCCCACCACAAACACCGCAAGCACGACCAGCACCATCAACTGGCCGATGAACAGGCCCCAGAACAAGCCGTACCCCGACAGCTGGGCCGGTGGTGTCTCGGGCCAGGCGCCCGGTAGGTCCTGGGGGCCGCCGATCAAGTGGCGTACCGCCAGCGGCGTATGGCCGAACGTCACCCCGTCCGGCCAGGACCCCCGCGCGAACCACGCCGCGAGGCCCGTGGACGTCCAGACCAGGACCGTCGAGCCCAGCAGGAAGCCGAGGAAACTCAGCAGCAAACCGTCCGGCACGCCCCGCTCGGGGCCCGCGCCGCGCGCACTCCGCTCGGGGCCGCGTCCGTACGCAGGGCCGCCCCGCTCCCAGTCATCCCGCATGCTGCTCCATGTACGCCGCCCGTGCCTCCGCCTCCAGCTCGGCCGCCCGGATCGCGTCGTCGACGTGCGCGTCGGACTCCGCCAGTTCGGCCGAGGACTCCGTCATGGCGCGGTCCGTGAAGACCAGCGGGCGTTCCGTCTCCGTGATGAGGTGCTTGACCACCTGGACGTTGCCGTTCACGTCCCACACCGCGATGCCGGGGGTGAGGGTGGGGATGATCTCCACCGCCCACCTCGGCAGCCCCAGCACCCGGCCCGTCGCCCTCGCCTCGTCGGCCTTCTGGGCGTAGATCGTCCTTGTCGACGCCATCTTCAGGATGGCGGCGGCCTCCTTCGCCGCCGCCCCGTCCACCACGTCACTCAGGTGGTGCACCACCGCCACGAACGACAGGCCGAGCCGCCGCCCGAACTTCAGCAGCCGTTGGAACAGCTGGGCGACGAAGGGGGAGTTGATGATGTGCCACGCCTCTTCCACCAGGAAGATGCGTTTCACGCGGTCGGGCCGGATCCACGTGTGTTCGAGCCAGACGCCGACGATCGCCATCAGGATCGGCATGGCGATGGAGTTGCGGTCGATGTGGGAGAGGTCGAAGACGATGAGGGGGGCGTCCAGGTCGATGCCGACCGTCGTCGGGCCGTCGAACATGCCTCGCAGGTCGCCGTCGACCAGGCGGTCCAGGACCAGTGCCACGTCCAGGCCCCACGCCCGTACGTCGTCTATGGCCACGTTCATCGCCTCGGCCGACTCCGGCTCGGGGTGGCGCAGCTGTTCGACGATGTCGGTCAGGACCGGCTGGCGCTCCACGATCGTCTCGTTCACGTACGCGTGCGCGACCTTCAGCGCGAAGCCCGAGCGCTCGTCCAGGCCGTGCCCCATCGCGACCTCGATGATGGTCCGCAGCAGCGCGAGCTGGCCCGTCGTCGTGATCGCAGGGTCGAGCGGGTTGAGGCGGATGCCCATGTCCAGGGCGGCCGTCGGGTCGAGCCGGATGGGAGTTATCCCCAGCTCCTGGGCGATGAGGTTCCACTCGCCCACCCCGTCCTCGCCCTGCGCGTCGAGGACGACGACCTGGCGGTCCTTGAAGCGCAGCTGACGCAGTACGTACGTCTTCTCCAGCGCCGACTTGCCGTTGCCGGACTCGCCGAGCACCAGCCAGTGCGGGGCGGGCAGCTGCTGCCCGTACAGCTGGAAGGGGTCGTAGATGTACCCCTTGCCGGAGTACACCTCGCGCCCGATGATCACGCCCGAGTCGCCGAGGCCCGGCGCGGCCGTCGGGAGGTAGACCGCCTGGGCCTGCCCCGTCGACGTACGCACCGGAAGCCTGGTCGTCTCCACCTTCCCGAAGAGGAAGGAGGTGAAGGCGTCCGTGAGGACGGTCAGCGGATCCCGCATCACAACAGCCTGCCTCTACGTCGATACCGTCTAGCGCAATTGTGCGCTCGCACTCTTGCGCTCTAGCGTCGGATGCCGGTCGCGAACGGCAGCGTGTTGACGAAGGCCCTGTGGTGCTCGCGGTCGCACCACTCCAGCTTGAGATACGACTTGCCGGCGGAGGCGCGGATGGTGCGCTTGTCGCGCGCCAGGGCCTCCGGGGAACGGGACGAGACCGTGATGTAGCCGACGAGGTTGACGCCCGCCGCGCCGCTCGCCAGGTCCTCGCCGCGCTGGTCGAGGCGGGAGTGCGAGGCGATGTCGCGGGGGTCGACCGTGCGGTTCATCTTGGCCTGGCGGCTCGCCTCCGCCTCGTCGTTCGTCTTCTCGGTGAGCATCCGCTCGATGGCGACCTCGGTGGGTTCGAGGTCCATCGTCACGGCGACCGTGCGGATCACGTCCGGGGTGTGGACGAGCAGCGGGGCGAGGAAGTTGACGCCGACGGGCGTCATCGGCCACTCCTTCACCCAGGCCGTGGCGTGGCACCAGGGGGCGCGGGTGGAGGACTCGCGGGTCTTGGCCTGGAGGTAGGTGGGCTCCATGGCGTCCAGCTCGGCGGGCCAGGCGTTGCGCTTGGTCATCGCCTGGATGTGGTCGATGGGGTGGTCCGGGTCGTACATGGAGTGGACCAGGGAGGCGAGGCGGCCCTGCCCGAGCGGCTGCCGTACGCGGATGTCGGCCTCCTGGAGCCGCGAGCAGATGTCGGTCAGCTCGCGGGCCATGACGACGGCGAGCCCGGAGTCCTTGTCGAGCTTGCGGCCGCCGTGCGGGCGGGCCGCACGGGCCATGGCCTGCGCCTCGGCGGCCAGGTCGCGGGAGTAGTGCATGCAGGCGACGAGGTAGGCGCGGTGCTGCTCGCTGCTGGTCGACACCATCGACTGGAGCTGGTCGTACGACTCCTGGAGCCACGGCAGCGCGCGGCCGTCGCCGCGCTGGGCGACGTCCTTGGCGTGGGCGTCGGGGTCGGCGGGCAGGGTGCGGGCGAGCATCTGGAGGCGGGTGACGAAGCCGTCGCCGTTCGCGACATGCTTCAGGAGCGTGCCGAAGCGGTCGACGAGGGCCTCCTGGTCCTCGCTGTCGCGCAGGCCGACGCCCGGGCCCTCGATCTCGATGGCGGCGGTGACGGTTCGCCGGTCGGCGTGGAGCAGTACGGCGATCTCGTCCGGGCCGAAGGGCGCGGCGAGCCAGCTGATGCGGCCGATGCCGGGGGGCGGCCCGACCTCGACCTCGCGGCCGTCGATCCGCACCCCGGCCTCGGGGGCGGCGGAGCGGTAGGCGGTGCCGCGCTTGAGGGAGCGCTTGTAACTGCGGTTGATCTCGAACCACTTGTAGAACGTCCGGCCCTTGTACGGGACGTACACCGCCGCGATGGCGAGCATCGGCAGGCCGGTGAGCAGCACGATGCGCAGGGAGAGGACGGGGACGAGGAGCCCGCACATCATGCCGAGGAACGCCCCCACGATGATGAGGGCGATCTCGCCGGTCTCGCGGTTCTTGCCGATGATCGCGTTCGGCCGCGCGCGGCCGATCAGATATGTACGGCGGGGCGCGACCGGTTGGGACACGTGGGACTGGGTCGTCAACGCCCTTCACCTCCCGTGCGGTTGGTACTGCTGTTGCGGGAGCCGGCGCGGTTGCCCGCGTGCGGCGTGTTCGTCGCGCTGCTGCGCGGCGGGGGCGCGGCGGAGGGGACGGATCCGCCGCCGTTCGAGGAGCCGCCGCCGCTCGGTGGGGCGCCGGGGGAGTTGCGGCCGCTGTGGGCGGCGACGCCGCCGCTGGCGGGGTTGGCGGGGCGCGGCGGGCTGCTCGCGCCTCCTCCGTTGCCTCGGGCGCTGTGGGTCTTGATGCCCTGGGAGACGAGGGAGGCGGGGGAGCTGATCACGGCGGCGGCCTTGTTCTCGGCGCCGCGCATGATGCGGTTGTTGCGGGAGCCGGCGATCTCGTCGCCGAAGCCGGGGACGAAGCGGTAGATCATGGCGCTCGCGAAGATGGCGAGCAGGATGATCGAGAGCCCGGAGACGACGGCGGAGAACGCGTCGGGCCCGTCGTCGGCGGAGAGCGCCCCGGCGAGGCCGAGGACGATGACGATGATCGGTTTGACGAGGATGACGGCGATCATGATGCCCGCCCAGCGGCGGACGTGCGACCAGAGGTTCTTGTCGACGAGGCCGGCGTAGACGACGGTGCCGAGGAGCGCTCCTACGTACAGGAGCGCCGCCCTGATCACCAGCTCCAGCCAGAGGACGCCGGCGGCGAGGATCGACACGAGCGAGACGACGATCAGCATGATCGGGCCGCCGCCGATGTCCTCGCCCTTCTTCAGGGCGCCGGAGAACGTCCCGAAGAACTGGTCCGTCTGGCCGCCCGTCGCCTTCGCGATGACGTCCGAGACGCCGTCGGTGGCGGAGACGACGGTGTACAGGATCAGGGGCGTGAAGGCGGAGGCGAGCACGGTGAGCCACAGGAACCCGATGGCCTCGGAGATGGCGGTGGTCAACGGCACGCCGCGCACGGCCCGCTTCGCCACGGCGAGCAGCCACAGGAGGAGGGTGAGGATGGTGGAGGCGGCGAAGACGACGGCGTACTGCTGGAGGAACTTGGGGTTGGTGAAGTCGACGCTGGCCGTCTCCTTGACGGCGTCGGACAGCTTGTCCACGGTCCAGGAGGCGGCTTCGGCGCAGCCCTTGGCCAGGGAGCTGAGGGGGTCGGCGGTGCCGTCGAAGGGGGCGTCGGTGGGGTAATCCCCGCCGCCTCCGTCGGAGCGGTCGGCGTCTTCTTCCGCTCCCTTTCGGCAGTACTTCTTGGCGGGACCGATCAGCAGATCACAGGGGTCATCCGATGGCTTCGGGTCCGGTGCTGCGAAGGCACGCGTGGCCAGCAGTACTGCCGAGGTCTGCACGGCGGCGACGACAGCGGTTCGCTTGAGTACACGACGCGGGTTACCGGGCATACGTAAACCCTCCGTACTCCTCAATTGCCTTGCTGATGTCATCGGAGGTGGATGCCCGCTCATCACCCGGGACGGGAGTGGGCCCGCTCTTCTGGGAGTCCGAGGTGATCTTCCAATCGCCGCCGGACCACTGGAGGTCGAAAGTCCATGTCTGCCAGCTTGAACTGACCGGGTTGGTCGAGCGCTCCCCGGACATGCCGAGGAGTCCCATGTACCAGACGGAGATTTGGGCGTCGTCGCCGTTGTACTTCAAAACCTTGGTGCCCACCGGGACAGTGCGTGAGACAAACGTGCTGCCTCGCGGCGCATTGCCGCTCGCATCGAGACCCAGGCTGTCGAGGAACTTGGTCGAGTACGCGTCGTCCATAGGGCCCTTGAGCTTGGCGGCCGCTGCGGGCGTGTAGATCGCATCGACGATGTTGTGGCGCATGTCCACTTTGAACATCCCGGTGCCTCCGAGTGCCACCGCATAGTTGGACGCCGCACTCTGCGCCCCCTGCTCGTCATGGGCGAACCCCGAAGGGATCCCCGCGGTCTTGCCGCTCACCGGCTTCTGCCCCGAAGGGGCCGTCGCCGCCGCATCAGGCGTCTTGGCGTCGCCGCCC
>NZ_WMBF01000440.1:0-5356 GCF_019400875.1 Streptomyces anatolicus
CAGCCCCGCCGCCCTTCTCAGCGCCGCCACCGCCGGGTCCGTCGGGTCGCCCGTCTCGCCGGTCGCCGCCGCCAGGACCTCGCCGATCGTCGTCAGGCCGCCGAGATCGCCCCGGATCGCCCGCCCCAGGGACGTCACCTCGCCCTCCTCGCGGGCGCGCGTGCGGCAGTGGAAGGCCAGCTCGCAGGCGGACAGGCACTCGGGGGCGTACGTCGCGGGGACCGCCTCCACGGCCGCCGTCAGCTCGGCTGCGGGGCGGCGGACGTCGAAGGTCGTGCCCTCGGGCAGCTCCGCCGCGATGTCCTCGACGCGGGTGAGGCGGGCCAACTGGCGCCGAGTTACCGACAGCTGCTTGCGGACGTCGATCGCCGACGCCGTCGGGAGGTTCGAGAAGTCCTTGGGGCAGACCAGCAGGACCCGGTGCCCGATGCGCGGGGGCGGGTCGAGACGCTCCGCCACCCGCTCGAGCGCCAGCGCGTACACCGCGGCCTGCCGCGCCGCCGCGCCCACCTTCGCCGCGTCCGCCGAACCGTCGATCATCGGGAAGGACTTGATCTCGACGACCGTCCAGCCGCCGTCCGGGTGGACGACCACCGCGTCCGGCTCCAGGAAGGCGAGCGTCCCCGCGACGTCGAGCGCCAGCATGGGGTGGTCGAGCAGCGTCCAGCCGCCGGACTCCGTGGCCTCGCGCAGCGCGAGCGCCGTGCGGGCCGCCCGGCCCTCGGGGCCCGCCGCCGAGAGGTCGGGGAGCGCGGACTCGCCCGGCACCGGCTCGGGTCCGCCGCCGAGCCGCCCGTGCGTCAGCCGCAGCAGCTCCGCGCCGCCGTCGGCCTTGACCCTGGCCTCGAACGCGTTCCCCCGCATGAAGGCGAACTGCGACTGCCCGAAGCCGGAGGGCGAGCCGAGCGAGCGGGCGAGCGCCGTCTTGTCCACGCCCGCGCCGTCGAGCAGCGCCCGCCGTCTGCACCCGGGGTTGGCCGCGAGCGCGGCGAGCGCCCGGGCGTCCAGCGGCTGTGCGGGAACGTCGGCGCCGCGCAGCTCAGCGAGCCGGTGCCGCAGCGCCGTCCTCCGCCTCTGCGGGTCCGGCGCTCGGCTCGGCGCCTGGGCCGGCACTGTGCTTGCGCTGTCGGGGAAGTCGCTCACCCGTCGAAGTCTGGCACTCGCCACTGACAATTGAGGACTCTGGGGCGAACGAGCCCACGGAAGAGCCCGTTGGCGTGGCCGCGGACGAGCCCGCCGACGAGAACCCGTACGGGGCCGAGGACGTCACCCCGCCACCCCCCAAGAACCGCTCCCGCAACCGCGCCATCACCGGCTCCGTGAGCTTCCGCACAGGCCGTACGAGAAGCAGCCCCACGCCCATCACCACGGCACCCGCGACCGCGTCGAGGAAGTAGTGGTTGGCGGTGCCCATCACGACGAGCGTGGTGATGAGCGGGTAGCCGACCGCGGCGACCCGCATCAGCGGCGAGCGCCCGTGGCGCCACAGCATCACACCGCACCACAGCGCCCACCCCACGTGCAGGCTGGGCATCGCCGCGTACTGGTTGGTCATGCCGCCGAGCCCGCGCGGCGCGCTCGCCTCGGCGCCCCACCAGCCGTAGTCGCTGTACTGCGCCATGGTGTCGACGAACCCGTGGCCCGCGCTGAGCAGCCGCGGCGGGCAGGTCGGCAGCAGCGTGAAGCCGACCAGGCCGATCATGGTGGAAATCATCAGCCACGCGCGTGCCGCGCGATAGTGCACCGCGCGGCTACGGAAGAGCCAGATCAGGACGGCGGGCGTGACGAGATAGTGCAGCGAGGCGTACCAGAAGTCGGCGGGGACACCGATCCAGGCGTTGGCGGTGAAGAGACGGTTCAGCGGGGTCTCCGCGTCGAGCCGCAGGAACTGCTCGGCCCGGAGGATCCCGATGCCGTGGTCGACGGCGCCGGCGACATCGCCCCGGGCGAGCAGCCGCCCCGCCGAGTACGCCGCGTACACCAGGACGATCAACGGCAGCTCCGTCCACCAGCGGAGACGGCCCTCGCTCATGCGCCCGGTGCCTGGTACGTCGGTCTTCGGCATCCGGTTCGTTCCCCCATCGTCTCTGTTCACTCGGCTCACTCGGCGTCGGCCGCCGGATCACTTTACGGCGTACGCGAAGGCCGCAGAGGCGCCCCCGCTCGTAGGGGACGCACAGATCGCCCGCGGGGTTGCCAGGCCGGGTGAGCGTTCGATCAAGGGTGGGTGATGATGGAGTGACGGACGCTTCCTATCCGTACAAAGCGGTAGATAAGTAGTAGATAAGCAGTAGAAAACCAGGAAAAAGCTGCGGGAAAGCTGCAAAGGAGCAGTGGAAAAGCAGCGAGAAGCAAACGTGGAGAGGTCCCACCCATGGCACCCCGCATCCTGCTGGCCCGGCACGGACAGACGGAATGGTCACTGTCCGGGAAGCACACCGGCAGGACGGATATCCCGCTCCTCGACGAGGGCCGCCGCGGCGCGAAGCTCCTGGGCGAGCGGCTGCACCGCGCCCCCTACGCCGGCCTGCCCGACGCCGAGGTGCGCACAAGCCCGCTCTCCCGCGCGCGGGACACCTGCGAGATCGCCGGCTTCGGGGACCGCGCCGAGCCGTGGGACGCGCTCATGGAGTTCGACTACGGCGACTACGACGGCATGACCCCGGCCGACATCCACGCGGTCCGCCCCGGCTGGCTTATCTGGCGCGACGGCGTCCCCGGGGGCGAGACGCTCGCGCAGGTCTCCGCGCGCGCGGACGAGGTGGTGGAGTGGGCAAGGAGCGCGGACCGCGATGTGCTGGTCTTCGCGCACGGCCACATCCTGCGGGTCATCGGCGCGCGCTGGCTCGGCTACGACATCGGCTTCGCGGCCCGCATCCGCCTCAACCCGACGTCCCTGTCGGTCCTCGGCTGGGCCTACGGAGAGCCCGCCATCGAGTCCTGGAACGAGACGGGCCACCTGTCCTAGCCGGATGTACGTCTACACCGCGCGCGGCAGCGAAGCGTGCCGCTCCAGGAAGCCGCCCACCCCGGCGGCGCGGCGGTGCGGCAGGAGCACCCGCGCCGTCGCGGCGAGCATCGACTGGATGCGGGATGACTGCACCTCGTCGAGGAGCGCGAGGACCCGCAGGCCCGCCGTCGCCGCCTCGTCGGGGCGCCCCGCGCGGGCCAGGTCGTCGGCGAGCTCGGCGGTGTAGAGCGCGATGTTCCGGGTGAACTGCGGGGTCTGCGAGGACGCCGTGGCCGCCGCGCGCCACGCGTGCCCGGCCGCCCGCTCCCAGTCGCCCAGCGCCGACCAGCACTGTGCCTCCAGGCCCTCCAGCTCGGCCCGGCCGTAGAAGCTCATCCACTCGGGGTCGGTGTCGGAGGCCCCGCGCTCGAACAGGGCGTGCGCGCGGATCAGCGACTGTTCGCAGCCCGCGCGGTCGCCGAGCCCCGCCCAGCCCCCGGCCTCGCGCAGTGCGATCAGCGAGAGGAGCCGGTGCGAGCCGTGGTGCCGGGCCGCGCGGGAGGCCGCCTGCGCCGCCCGCACCGCCTCCCGGGGCCGTCCGGCGTCGCGCGCGAGGAAGGCGGTGTTGCAGAAGGCGTGCGCCTCCAGGGCCGGGTCCCCGGCGACCCGGGCCGTGGCGAGGGCCTCGGCGTAGTGCGAGCGGGCGTCGTCGAAGCGGCCCGAGTCATGCGCCAGCCAGCCGACCGAGATGGCCAGCTCCCCGGCGCCCGCGTGCAGCCGGTCGGCGGTGGACTGCCGGGTCGTGCCCGCGTCGAGCAGGGCGTAGGCGGTGCGCAGCGGGGCGGCCGCGCGCCGGTAGAGGCCGTCGGCGCCGTGCCGGTCGTCGAGCAGCCTGATCTTGCGCACGGCCTCCTCGACCGCGCCCACCTCGGCCTCGCCGATGCCGCGGCCCTGCCGGGCGGCGGCCTCGGCGGCGCCGCCGAGTGCGAGCCCGACGGGGCCAAGGGAGACGGCGGCCACGGTGACGGTCGAGCCGGTCATGAATGCGCGACGTCGCACGTCGCTCTCCTCGTGAGTCTGGATCGCGTACGGATCGCAGGCGCGGGGGTCGGACCCGGACGGATGGGACTCGTACAACTGGATCGTGGTGTGCGGCTTGTTCGTGTTGTTCGGGGTGCTCGTGTTGCTTGTGGTGCTCGGGGTGCTCGGAGCGCTCGGCGTGCCTGGGTGATGCGTTCCGCGGGGGCGGATCACGGTGGGGGAGGGCGGCGCCTCGCACTCCGCGCGCGCCGCCCTCCCGCGCACCTGCGCGCGGGGCGAGAACCCCAGGTCGGCCAGGGTCCGGCCGGGGAACATGTGCAGGAACACCCGCTCGTAGGCGTAGTTGGGGCAGCGGATCTCCCCCGCCTCCACGCGTCCGACGTACCGCGCGTCGCAGCTGACCCGCTCGCCGATCTCGCGAGCGGCCCGCCGGACCGCGGCGGCGAACTCGCCGGGCGAGCGCTGTCCCCGCAGCTGCCGGAAAGCGAGGTTCGGTCGCGGGGACCGGGTTGACGGGGACTGTATGGGCGGGGACTGGGTTGACGATGCCATCGGTGAGGACGGTGAGGACGCCATGGGCCGGACCCTCTCGTGCGGAGCGTGCCGGAACGCGCACACGCTGGCGCACTGGACGCCGCGCCCGCGCACGGGATCTCGCGGGGCTGCCCCCTGTTCCGGCGGAGCACGAACGTACCCGCTGTGACAGGGTCGACACGCGGGGTTTGGCTACAAACCGGATATCTCACCCACGATCTGCCATGAACTGCCATCCTTTGCGGCGGCGTGCCGCAGTGCCTGTTGACGCCGACTCGCGTTGAACCATGCGGAGTGGGAGACCAGAACAGCTCCCGCACTCGCGAGGAGGGGTCCCCTTGTTGGAGATCGGCATGCAGAACAGCGACTCCCGTACGAACGGCGACGCGCCCCCGGCCTCACTGACCACGGCACGGCACCGGCCCACCCAGGACGCGAGCACCGCGCCACGCGACCCCGCACCCTGCGAAGACGAGTGCTGTGACCTGGTCACCGTCCCCGCCAGACAAGGCCTCGAAGCGGTCGACATCCTGCGCCGCGGGGCGGGCGACACCATCGGCCCCGTCCTGCACGACGGGAGCTGCGACACCCTCGGCTTCCTGGTGCCGCCCGGCACCGCCGACGGCTGGGACCTGCCGGGCAGCGCCTGTACGCAGACCTACGGACGCGGCCTGCGCGTGTCGGCCCAGGAGCCGGACCCGGGGCCCGCCGTCCCCGAGCCGCCAGTCGCGGGCACCGGCTGGCTGCTGCCGCCGGGCAGTGAGACCGACCCCGTCACGGACCCCGCCGTCCTGCGGGCCGCGCTCGGCCAGGCCGCACGCACCATCGAGG
>NZ_WMBF01000441.1:0-5341 GCF_019400875.1 Streptomyces anatolicus
GGGCGTAGAGCGGCTGATAGGTGCCGGGCGGCGGTGGGGGGTGTGCCGCGCGGTCGTAGAGCGCCTCGGTCACCGGGTCCTGGGCGGAGAGGTCCTGCGCCCGGTAGGGATCCTGGTCGTAGGCGTCCTGGAAGTACACGTCGGGCTCGGGCTGCGGCGGAACCTGCTGCCCGTGGTCGGCGGACCCGGGCGGAAGGTCCTCGGGGGAGGCAGAGCCGCCCGAGCCCTCGCCACGGTCACCGTCGTACGGCGCGTTCATGGTTTACCCCACCTCATCGTCCCCGGGCCCACCGGCCACGACATCGCTCAACGGTCCACTCTCTCACCCGTCTCGGACGGGTCGGTGCTTTCCGGGGCGGTGTCCGGTGTCGGGTCACTCGGCTGCTCGGGGTCGCCCTCCCCGGGCGCGGTGCCGGACTCGCCGTCCGGGCCCTCGTCCGGGGCGTCCTGGGCGGCCTCCTTGCGCGCCGCGCGCTTGCGCTGGGTGTACATCCGGAATCCGGCGAGTACGAGCAGCAGGAGACCGCCTGCGATGACGAGCATCACGGTGGGGGTCACCTCGGTGGCGTTGACCTCGAAGCGGACGGCCTCGCCGTAGGGCTCGTTGTCCTCCGTATAGAGCTGGGCGTAGACCGGGACCGGGCCGTTGGCGTTGGCAGTGGTGGTGAACTTCACCGACTGGGAGTGGCCGCCCGCGATCTTGACGGGCTGCTCCTCGTACTGCCCGTCGCCGATCTTCAGACGCGTGGGGTTCTGTGAGGACAGGCGCAGGATCAGGTGGTCGACGCCCTGCACCAGGTTGTTCTGCACCGACACCGGGATGGTCGCGCTGCGCCCGGAGAGCTTCGCGTCGGACCTCTGGATGAGGGCCACCTGCTCGGTCAGCTCGCGCAGATAGCTCTGGACACCGCCCCGGTACCCGGCCGCCTCCGGCGCGTGGCCGCGCCAGGAGGTGGACATCTCACGGTCTATGGCCCTCCCGAAGGGCGTGACCACGCGGTCCTTCTCGGTGAGGATCACCTGGAAGCGCTCGAGCATGCTCTGGGTCTCGCGGATCGACTCGAAGGCCGACTGGGGCAGCTCCTGCTTGCGCAGCGCTGCCGGGTAGGCCCCGGCCGACGGGACCCGGGTGGTGGCCCGCGGGTCCGGCTTCTCCTTCGCCGCGTCGGTCAGCTCCTGGGACCGCGACCACTGCCCCTCCTGGAGGGCGCTGAGTCCCTTCGCCATGCTCTGGGCCTGGCTGGCCGAGGGCATGCGCTGCGGGGCGACCACGATGCTGCGCTGCCTGCCGGGCTCCTGAAGGTTGATCATCAGGCTCTGGGCGACGAACTCCTGGACGGCGAGCGTGGAGTTCTCGGCCTCCGTCATGTCGCCCTGGAAGGCCGTGGAGAGGCGCGCGTCGGCCACCACGGCGGTCGTGCCGCCGCCGATGGGCCGGGCCGCGGTCGGTGAGTACGTCAGACCGCTGTTCTCGCGCATGCTGTCGCTGCGGGCGATCACCGTGTGGGCGCCCGCGGAGGTGGAGACGTCGACGATGGACGGGTCGATCGCCCCCTCGGCGGGCCATGCGAAGTCCGTGTTCGGCTTGACGTGCAGGATCGTGTCCACCGCGCGGATCCCCGCCTCGGTGGCGTCCCTGAGATGGCTGAGGGAGCCGGTGACGGCCCTGCCGTTGTGCGCGAGGGAGGCGAGGTCGGGGTCGGCGAAGGGCAGCGCGACGACCTTCTTGCCCTTGACCGCGGCTTCCAGGTCGTTGAGCCATTCGGTGGCCACCGCCTGGTGCTTGCCCGCCCTGGAGGTCTTCCCGTCGGGGTTCTGGATCCGGTAGCCCTTGGTCATCGCCTCGACGGAGGCGAGCAGGTCCGGATCGATGACCCAGGTGACATCGAGGTCACTGCCGAGGGCCAGCAGCTGCTGCAGACGTCCGCCCGGGGCCAGCTCGTCGGCCAGGTCGTCGTTCTTGAAGACCGCCGTCTGCTGTTCGTCGGACTCCGTCTTCGCCGTGAGGTGCGTGTCGGAGATGAGCGGCCACAGATAGGTCGTCTTCGTCTTCGTGCCCGCGCTCTCGGGGTGCCACGGCAGGAAGGTGCGCTCGATGCCGAGCACCTGCGGATAGGGCTGCGCGGCGCTCTGACCGGTCAGGGCGACGCCCAGCTGGTAGACACCGTCCGCACCGAGGTGCAGGGCCTTGACGGGCACGGAGATGCTGAAGTCCTGCCGGACGCCGGGCGCGAGCTTGGCGAACTTGTCGACGTACTTGCCGCCGACCTCGGTGCCGTCGGCCCCCGGCTGGAAACCCGTGCGCTTCGAGGTGCGGTCGATCTCGCTGCGGCCGCTGACGGTCGGCCCCAGCCGCAGCCCGACCCGGGCCCCGGTCACCGTCTGCTTGCCGTTGTTGGTGACGGTGCCGGAGACGGTGAGGGTGTCGCCCTCACCGGGGGCGGTGGGGGTGAGCGCGTCCAGCGAGACGTCGACCGTTCTGGAACCGGTGGCGTCGGCCTTCGCGCTCGGCGCGGTGGCGTGCGCGACGGGGGCCGCCGGAGCCTGTAGGAGGCCGGCCAGCAAGGGGGTACCCACCAGCAGTGCTGCGGTGCGCCGCAGCCACCGGCGGGCAGGTGAGGGGCTTGTCCCCGGGAAATCTGCCGCCTCGGCCACGCGTTCGCCCGTCCCTCGTCGTCAGTGGTCGTCGGTTGTGCGTCCACGCATGGTAACGATGCGCGCTGTGGCGAAGTGCCGCGGACTGCTCCACGTGATCGGGACGACCTCGCCGGGGCGGGAAACGGGTCGGCCCGGGGCGTCCGGGGCACGTACCCTTTTCTGTTGTGCCGAACGCCAACGAAGACAATCCCAGCGCACTGAGCCAGGTGCAGCGCCGCGCGGTCAGCGAACTGCTGCGTGTGTCCCCTGTCGCGGACGATCTCGCCCGCCGTTTCCAGGAGGCCGGGTTCTCTCTCGCCCTGGTCGGTGGCTCGGTCAGGGACGCCCTCCTGGGCCGGCTCGGCAACGACCTGGACTTCACCACCGACGCCCGCCCCGAGGACGTCCTGAAGATCGTCAGGCCGTGGGCGGACGCGGTGTGGGAGGTCGGGATCGCCTTCGGGACGGTCGGCTGCCAGAAGGAGGGCTACCAGATCGAGGTCACGACGTACCGGTCGGAGGCGTACGACAGGACCTCCCGCAAGCCCGAGGTGTCCTACGGCGACTCCATCGAGGAAGACCTCGTCCGCCGTGACTTCACCGTGAACGCGATGGCCGTGGCGCTCCCCCAGAAGGAGTTCGTCGACCCGCACGACGGCCTGGAGGACCTCTCCGAGCGTGCCCTGCGCACCCCCGGCACTCCCGAGGAGTCCTTCTCGGACGACCCGCTGCGGATGATGCGGGCCGCGCGGTTCGCCGCGCAGCTGGACTTCGAGGTGGCGCCCGAGGTGGTCGCCGCGATGAAGGCGATGTCCGAGCGCATCGACATCGTCTCCGCGGAGCGCGTGCGGGACGAGTTGAACAAGCTGATCCTCTCCGCCCACCCGCGCAAGGGCCTCGCCCTCCTCGTCGACACGGGGCTCGCCGCACGGGTCCTGCCGGAGCTGCCGGCGCTCCGCCTGGAGCGGGACGAGCACCACCGGCACAAGGACGTCTACGACCACTCGCTGATCGTCCTCGAGCAGGCGATGGCACTGGAGACGGACGGCCCCGATCTGACGCTGCGGCTCGCCGCGCTGCTGCACGACATCGGCAAGCCGAAGACGCGGCGCTTCGAGAGCGACGGCCGGGTCTCCTTCCACCACCACGAGGTGGTCGGCGCCAAGATGGTCAAGAAGCGTATGACGGCGCTCAAGTACTCCAACGAGCTGGTGAAGGACGTCTCGCGCCTGGTGGAGCTCCACCTGCGCTTCCACGGCTACGGCACGGGAGAGTGGACGGACTCGGCCGTACGCCGCTATGTACGGGACGCCGGGCCGCTCCTGGAGCGCCTGCACAAGCTGACCCGCTCGGACTGCACGACGCGCAACAAGCGCAAGGCGAACGCCCTGTCGCGCGCGTACGACGGCCTGGAGGAGCGCATCGCCCGCCTCCAGGAACAGGAGGAGCTGGACTCGATCCGCCCCGACCTGGACGGCAACGACATCATGGAAGTCCTGGACGTCGGCCCCGGACCGGTCATCGGCAAGGCCTACAAGTTCCTGCTGGAGCTGCGGCTGGAGAACGGGCCCATGGAGCGGGACGCGGCGGTGGCCGCGCTCAAGGAGTGGTGGGCGGCGCAGAGCTGATGCGGTGCTGTGGATGTTTCACGTGAAACGCCCACAGCGCTCATGACAGCCCAAGGGGCGGTGTTTCACGTGAAACACCGCCCCTTGGGGTTTTCCCCTGCTTCTACTTCGTCTTCTTCAGGCAGAGCACCAGGTTGTGGCCCTTGCCCTGCTGGTAGTAGGCGATCTCGGAGGTCTTGACGGCCTCGCACTTGGTGCTGTCGCTGGTGTCGTCGAACTTCTCGACCACCTTGAATTCGGCGTCGCTGGAGGAGCAGTCGACTTCTTCCAGGTCGGGAGTGATCTGCGTGCCCTTGTTGTGCATGCAGCTGCCCACGGAGGTCGTCTCGGCGTCGCTCTGTCCGAAGTACCACTTGCCGACGGCTATGAGGATGGCGACGAGAATGAAGCCGACGATGCGCAGGACGAACTTCTTGGCGCGGCCACCGCGGCTCGGAGCAGCCGGCGGAGGAACCGGCCCGCCCTGGTTGTAAGGCTGGTAAGGCTGCATCGGGGCAGTCTGCTGGCCCGGCTGAGGGGGGTACGGGGCGCCGCCCTGGGGCTGGCCATAGGGGTTCTGGCCCTGGGGCGGGTACGGAGCTTGGCCCTGGGGCGGCGGAGTGGTCACTTTTGAGGGTCCCCTCGAACGAGAGCGCGATGGCGCGGATAAGACGCCCGTAAGTTATCGGGACGCAGTGAGATCTCTGAAGCCCAGAGAGGCTCTGTGGCACTGATGTGACACTTACTGCACGCCAAACCGGGCCATAGACGCCGCAATTGCCGCGTAGAGCAGCGCCACCGTGACGACCAACGGGACCGACCGGCCGTCAGAAGGCAGTATCGCCGCGGCCACCGCTGCCGCGGCGACAAAGGCGACGTTGAACAGCACGTCGTACAGGGAGAAGATCCGGCCACGGAAGCCGTCGTCCACCGTGGACTGCACCACCGTGTCCGTGGCGATCTTCGCGCCCTGGGTGGTCAGCCCGAGCACGAAGGCGGCGACCAGCAGCGGGGCCGGTGCGAAGGAGAGGGCAAGGGCCGGTTCGAGGACCGCCGCCGTGGCCGCGCAGACGGCGATCCACCCGCCCGCCCCGAAC
>NZ_WMBF01000442.1:0-5310 GCF_019400875.1 Streptomyces anatolicus
CGCCCCACCTCCCCCACACAGCAAGACACCGCACGGCACCGCCGCACACCGACACCGTCCCCGTCACCAGGAGTCCCCATGGCATCCGCACCTCTCGTCGCCGTCACCGGAGCGGAGGGCTTCATCGGCTCGCACCTCACCGAGGCCCTGGTCGCCTCCGGCCACCGGGTCCGCGCGATGGCGCAGTACAACTCCTTCTCCTCCTACGGCTGGCTGGAGACCCTGGCACCCGACGTGCTCGCCGAGGTCGAGATCGTCCTGGGCGACGTCCGCGACCCCGGCTCGGTCAACGCCCTCGTCGCCGGCGCCGACACCGTCTACCACCTGGCCGCCCTGATCGCGATCCCGTACTCCTACCAAGCACCCCACAGCTATGTGGACACCAACGTCACCGGCACCCTCAACGTCCTCGAAGCCGTACGCCACTTGGAGATCCCCCGCCTGGTGCACACCTCCACCAGCGAGACGTACGGCACCGCGCAGACGGTGCCGATCGCCGAGGACCACCCCATCAACACCCAGTCCCCGTACGCCGCTTCGAAGGCGGGCGGCGACCGGCTCGCCGACAGCTACCACGCCAGCTTCCGGACGCCCGTGGTCACCCTGCGCCCTTTCAACACCTTCGGACCGCGCCAGTCGATGCGGGCCGTCATCCCGACCGTCATCGGCCAAGTCGCCTCCGGCTCGCGGGAGATCACGCTCGGCGACCTGCGCCCCACTCGCGACTTCACCTACGTCGCCGACACCGCGCAGGCCTTCCTCGCCGTCGGCACCGCCCCCGCCGAATCCGTCGTGGGCCGCACGTTCAACGCGGGCACCGGCGGCGAGATCTCCGTGGGCGACCTGGTGCGGCTCATCGGCAAGGTGATGTCCGCCGACCTCGACGTGCGCGAGGACGAACAGCGCATCCGCCCCGCCGCCTCCGAGGTGATGCGCCTGGTCGCCGACGCGACGCGGCTGCGGGCGGCGACCGGCTGGGCCCCCGCCCACGACCTGGAGCAGGGCCTGGCCCGCACCGTCGAGTTCTTCCGCGACCCGGCCAACCTGGCCCGCTACAAGACCGACATCTACAACATCTGACGCCCGGCGCGACCGGCACCGCCTCACCACGGCTCAACTCACCCACTGCGCAAGGGAGAACGACCATGCACGCTGTCATCCTCGCCGGCGGCAAGGGCGTCCGGCTCCGGCCGTACACCACCGCGCTGCCCAAGCCGCTCGTCCCCATCGGCGACCAGCACGCCATCCTGGAGATCGTGCTGCGCCAGCTGGCGTCCGCCGGATTCTCCAGCTGCACCATCGCCATCGGCCACCTCGGCCACATCATCCGCGCCTACGTCGGCAACGGCTCCCGGTGGGGCCTGCGCGTCGGCTACTCCACCGAGGACAGCCCGCTCGGCACCATGGGCCCGCTCCTGACCATGATGGACCGGCTGCCCGAGCACTTCCTCGTGATGAACGGCGACATCCTCACCGACCTCGACTACGCGGACGTACTGAACAACCACCGCGCCTCGGGAGCGCCGCTGACCATCGCGACGTACGCCCGCGAGGTGCGCATCGACTTCGGCGTGCTCACCACCGAATCGGAGCGCGTGGTCGCCTTCACGGAGAAGCCGAGCATCGACTACCGCGTCTCCATGGGCGTGTACGGCGTCTCGCGCGACACGCTCGCCCCCTACACCCCGGGGCTCCCGCTCGGCTTCGACGAACTCGTCCTCGACCTACTGAAGTCCGAAACCCCGCCGCACGCCTACGAATTCGACGGCTACTGGCTCGACATCGGCCGCCCCGACGACTACGACCGGGCCAACGCGGAGTTCACCACCCACCGCTCCCTCCTCCTCAAGGGAGTGTGACCAGACCGTGCGCATACTCGTCCTTGGCTCCACCGGATATCTGGGCGGGCACATCGCCGAACGGCTGCGCGCCCTGCCCGGAGTGCGGCTGCTCCGCGGCGGCCGCGCCCCCGTCGACGACCACCGGATCGACCTGGCCACCAGCACCCCCGAGGCGCTTGCCGAACAGCTCGGCCGGGCCGCCCCGGACGCCGTGGTCAACTGCGCGGGCGCGGTCGTCGGCAGCACGCTCACCCTCGCCGAGGTCAACTCCCGTGGCCCGGCGGCCCTCTGTGAGGCGATGCGGGCCTCGGTGCCCACCGCGCGCCTGGTGCACATCGGCTCGGCCGCCGAGTACGGGCCGGGCGCGGTCGGCGAGCGGACCGCCGAGGACGCCCCCGCACGCCCCGTCACGCCGTACGGCGCCACCAAGCTGGCCGGCACCCTCGCCGTCCTGGAGACGCGGCTCGACGCCCTGGTGCTGCGGGTCACCAACCCGGTGGGCCCCGGCGCTCCCCCGGCCGGTCTCCCCGGCCGCCTCACCGCCGAGCTGAGCCGCGCGCTCGTGCGGACCCCGCACGGCGCGGTACGCGTCGGCGACCTCTCGGCGCACCGGGACTTCGTCGACGTACGCGATGTGGCGCAGGCCGTGGCGCTCGCGCTCGCCCTGCCCGGGCGGCTGCCCCGGCTGCTGAACATCGGCAGCGGCCGGGCCGCCCCGGTGCGCGACCTGGCCCACGGCCTGGCCGCCGCCGCGGGCTTCACCGGGGACGTGGAGGAGACGCTCGGCGCGGTGGGCCGTTCGACGGCGGTGCCCTGGCAGTGCTCCGACGTCACCGCGGCGGAGTGGGAGCTGGGCTGGCAGCCTCGGTTCACCCTGCGCGAGTCCCTTGCCGCGCTCTGGGCCGCGGACGGCGCGCCGCACCTCGCGCCGGTCACCGGGGAACCCCGATGACCCTGCTCGTCCCGCTCTACGTCCACCCGGCCGCGGACCCCGCGGCCTGGCGGGCGCTCGTGGCGGCCGCGCCCCGGCTGTACGGCGTCGTCCTCAACGCCGCCGACGGCCCGGGCGCGGCCCCGGACCCGGCCTTCGCCGACGCGGCGCGAGCGCTGCGGGAGGCGGGGGCGCGGGTCCTCGGGTACGTCGACACGGCCTACGGGCGGCGGTCACCGGAGGCGGTCGCCGACGACGTGGACCGGCACCGGTCCTGGTACGACGTGGACGGCTGCTTCCTCGACCAGGTCTCCCCCGGCCGCCGCGAGCTGCGGCACTGCCGGCGCCTGGTCCGCGCGGCGCGGGAGCGGGGCGCGCGGACGGTGGTGCTCAACCCGGGCGTGCATCCCGCGCCCGGGTACGCCCGCCTCGCCGACCTGCTCGTCACGTTCGAGGGGCACTGGTCGACGTATCTGCGCGCGTTCACCGCCCCGCCCTGGACGGCCCGGCACTCCCCCGAGCACTTCTGCCATCTCGTGTACGGCGTGCCGCCCGCGCTGGCCGGGCTCGCGGGGCGCACCGCCGTGCTGCGCGGCGCGGGGGTGCACTGCGCGGTGCCGGGGGCGGGGCCCAATCCGTGGACGCGGCCGCCGCACCTGTCGGACGCCGGGGGCGTTCCGTGACGTACCGGCCGGGTCGGCCCGCGCGTGGACGGGCCGACCTTTTTCGGACATTCTTCAGGCGGTTGTCTTCAGACAGCCGTGCGCGTGTGGACGTACTCCACGAGCCGGGTCAGCGCCTCGGGGTCGGTGGTCGGCAGGACGCCGTGGCCGAGGTTGAAGATGTGGCCCTCCAGGCCGCTCGCCGCGGCGAGCACCTCGTCCGTCTTGGCCTCGACGGCCTCGCGCGTGGAGAAGAGGACGGCCGGGTCGAGGTTGCCCTGGAGCGCCTTGCCGGGGCCGACGCGGCGCGCGGCCTCGTCCATCGGCACCCGCCAGTCGGCGCCCACGACATCGGCGCCCGCCTCGCCCATCAGCCCGAGCAGCTCGCCCGTGCCGACGCCGAAGTGGATGCGGGGCACGTCGTACGAGGCGACCGCGTCGAAGACCTTCGCCGACGCGGGCATCACCGAGCGGCGGTAGTCGGCGGGCGACAGCGCGCCCACCCATGAGTCGAAGAGCTGTACGGCGCTGGCGCCCGCCTCGATCTGCACCTTCAGGAAGGCGCTGGTGATCTCCGCGAGCCGGTCGAGCAGGTCGGCCCAGAGCTGCGGGTCGCCGTACATCAGCGCCTTGGTGTGCTCGTGGTTGCGGCTCGGGCCGCCCTCGACGAGGTAGCTCGCGAGGGTGAAAGGCGCTCCGGCGAACCCGATGAGCGGGGTGGCGCCCAGCTCACCCGTCAGCATCCCGATCGCCTCGGTGACGTAGTGGACGTCGTCCGGGGTGAGGTCGCGCAGCTGCGCGAGGTCGGCGCGCGAGCGGATGGGGTTCTCGACGACAGGGCCGATGCCGGGCTTGATGTCGAGGTCGACGCCGATCGCCTTCAGCGGTACGACGATGTCGCTGAAGTAGATCGCCGCGTCCACGTGGTGGCGGCGCACCGGCTGCAGCGTGATCTCGGTGACGAGGTCGGGCCGCATGCAGGACTCCAGCATGGCGGTGCCCTCGCGGACCTTGCGGTACTCGGGCAGTGAGCGCCCCGCCTGCCGCATGAACCAGACCGGCGTGTGCGGCACGGCCTCGCGCCTGCACGCCTTCATGAAGGGGGAGTCGTACGTCGCTGCGTTCTGCCGGCCCGTGGGGCTCTGGCTGTTGTTGGCACTCACGCGGAAAGTCTCGCACGTTGACCGGGGACCCCCTCACGGGTGTCTCTCCCTGCGCGGAGGCGCCGTTCCCCTTAACCTTCCCCGCATGGCTGCGGCTCAGGGACAACGGTCGGACGGCGCTGGAGAGATGGACGGTTCGGAGGGGAAAGTGGCGGACGCGGCTCCGCCGGCCTTCCGCGCGGCGGTCGAGGCGCTGCGGGAGGCACGGCTGCGGCCGGAGATCGAGATCGATCCGACGCGGCCGCCGCAGCGGCTCGCGCCGTACGCGTACGCGCTGGAGGCGGCGGTCGTGGACGGCGAGGAGGACCTCGCGGACGGGCGGCTCGTGCTGCTCCACGATCCGGCGGGGCACGACGCCTGGCAGGGCACGTTCCGGCTCGTGACGCTGGTGCGGGCGGAGCTGGAGCCGGAGATGGCGGCGGATCCGCTGCTGCCGGAGGTCTGCTGGTCGTGGCTGACCGGGGCGCTGCGCTCGCGCGGGCTCTCGGTCGGGGAGGCGAGCGGCACGGTGACCCGCGCGGGGTCGTACTACTTCGGGGGGCTTTCGGAGCGTCCGCCCGCCTCGCAGATCGAGATCCGGGCGTCCTGGACCCCTCGCGAGGGGGGCGGCGGGGTGCCGGACACGGGGGCGCATCTGGCGGCGTGGTGCGAGCTGCTCTGCCAGGTCGCGGGGCTGCCGCCGGTGGGGCCCGGCTCGGGGGACGGGTCGGTGG
>NZ_WMBF01000443.1:0-5291 GCF_019400875.1 Streptomyces anatolicus
GCCGCCCCCGCCCCGGCCGTTCTGGTCCTCGGCGGCAGAAACGCGCGTCTGGACCAGCTCACGGGCGATGTGCCGCCGGACCACCCGGACCGCAATGTCGCCGAGCAACTGGCGCGCGCGGGCTTCGTCACGCTCTCCTTCGACCACGGCATCGGCGGCGGCCTCGACGCCGCCCGCAGGGCGGGCCGGGACGAAGGCACGCTGCTGGCCCACGCGTTCGCGCTGACCGGCCGCTCCCTGCTCGGCGCGCTCGTCGGGGACGCCCTGGGCGCGCTCGACGTGCTCGCGGCACATCCGCTCGTCGACCCCGGCCGCGTAGGCCTCTTCGGCCACAGCCTCGGCGCGGCGGTCGCCCTGCACACCGCGCTCCTCGCCCCCCGCCAAGGCCTCCCGCTCTGCGCGGCGAGCCATCTCGGCAGCTACCAGGCCCTGTACGAGCGGCTGTTGACCGGCCACGAGGGCGCGGCGCTCCCCGGCATCCTGGAGTACGCCGACCTGCCCGACCTGTACGGGGCGCTCGCCCCGGCGCCGCTCCAGCTCCAGTACGGCACGGCCGACTCCTACCTCGAACCGGCCGACGCGCGCCGGGCGGCGGACACGGTCCGGGATGCGTACGCGACAGGCGAGGCCTCCGCTTCTGTGGAAGTCCACGAACTCCCCATGGGGCACGGCACGCACGTGGGCCACGCGGCGGACTTCTTCGCCCGCACCCTGGCGGGCCCCCGCTCCTCCCCTGCCGAAGTCCCGGCCCAGCGCATCCACTTCGAAGTGTCCGACCGGCACACCGTGCTCGACCGTGTCGACTCCGCGCTCGCCTCGGGCATTCTCACCCAGGGCCCGCAGGTGGCCCGCTTCGAGGAGCTTTCCCGTGCCTGGACCGGCACGGAGACGGCGGCGGTCGCGTCCGGCTCGGCGGCCCTGGAGATCGCGCTGCGCGTCATCGGCGTGGCGGGCAGGACCGTGCTCGCGCCGGTCAACACGTTCTTCGCCACGGCCGCCGCCGCGGTGCGCGCGCAGGCGACCGTGCGCTTCGTCGACATCGAGCTCGACGGTCTCGGCATGGATCCGGACGCCCTGTGTACCGCCCTCGACCGGTACCCCGACACGGCCGCCGTGCTGCCGGTGCACATCGGCGGCATCGTGTCGCCCGCGCTCGACGGGGCCCTCGCGCACTGCCGGGAGCGCGGCATCCCGGTGGTGGAGGACGCCGCGCACGCCTTCGGCGCCACCCTGGACGGGCGTCCCGCGGGCAGCTTCGGCCGGTTCGGCGCCTTCTCGTTCTTCCCCACGAAGGTCGCGGTCAGCGGTGAGGGCGGGCTGTTGTCCGCCGGCCTTCCGGACGACCTGGAGCAGGTGCGGCGCTGGCGCGACCACGGCAAGAGCGCCCAGGGCTCCACCCTGCACGACCGTCCCGGCGGCAACTGGCGGCTGAGCGAACTCCACGCCGCCGTCGGCACCGTGGACCTGGAGCGCTTCGCGCACACGCTGGCGGCACGCCGTGAACTCGCCGCCCGCTACGACGCGTTGCTCGCCGACGTCCCGGGGATCCGGCCGCACGCCGTGCCCGCCGGATCGGGCAGCAACTTCTACAAGTACCTCGCCTACCCCGACCCCGAAGGCCCGTACGACCGCGCGCTCCTGAAGAAACGGCTGCGGGAGCGGCACGGGGTCTCCCTGGCCGGTGAGGTCTACGACCACCTGCTGTGCGACCACCCCTATTTCACGGGCGGCGCGCAACGGTCCGGAGGAAGCGGTCACCCCACGTGCGAGGGAGGGGCGTTCGAGCGTGCCCGCTGGTTCGCCCGCCACCACATCGCCCTGCCGCTGTACCCCTCCCTCACGGAGGCCGAGCAGATCCGGGTGGTCACCGCCCTGCGCGGCGAGCTGTCGTGACGGCGGTGCTCTCCGCGTTCCGCAGGGGTGAGTGGCGGACGTCGCTGGACACCACCGCGCTGCCCGGCATGGGGTCTGCGGGGTCTGCGTATGGTCTCGCGCTCGTCCCGGAGATCGTGGCCGACGCCGACCACAAGTGGTGGCAGACCGTGCGCGCCGACTTGCCGCCGCTCGCCGGTCGCCGCGAACTGCTGCTCGCGGCCGTGGAGTTGTTCGATCACGGCAGCGTCACCGTGGGCGGCATCGGCGAGCAGGACGCCGAGGGCTTCCGCGCGGCACTGTGGCAGACCGCCGGGCTGCCCGGGCCGCTCGTGGACCGCTGGTGCGCTCTGCTCCGCGAAGGCCTCCTGAAGCGCGGCGAGCCACGGACCGCCGACGACCGGCTCTCCCTCGTCGCGCTGCCCGGCAACACGTTCACCTGCCTGGACTCCGTACTCGACCAGGCCGAGCGCTCGGGCGCCGTCTGGGTGCGCCCGAGCCGGCGCGAGCCGTTCTCCGCGGCCCGGCTCGTCGCCGCCCTGCTCGCCGTCGGCTGGCCGCCCGCCCGCATCGGCCTCTGCCCGACCGACCAGCGCGGGCTGCACGCCCTGGTGAGACGCGCCGACCGGCAGATCGTCTACGGCGGCGCCGGTCTCGCCGCGTCGGTCCGCGACTCCCCGACGCTCACCCTGCACGGGCCGGGCCGCGGCTGCGCCCTGGTGCCCGCGGGCATGCCGGTCGACGAGGCGGTGACCTGGCTGCTGCCCCTGGTCGCGGGCGACTCCGGGCGCTTCTGCAGCAACGTACGCACGGTCATCTGCACGGAAAGCGCGCAGAGTTCGGATCTGGCGGCCTCGCTCGCCGCCGCGCTCGACGCCCTTCCGCCGGGGCCGGACGGCACCGACTGGCCGCTCACCGTCTTCCGCGAGCCGGACACGGCACACCGCGCGCTGCGCTCCGTCCACGACCGCATGCGCCCCGGCGACCGCATGCTCACCCGCAGGGACCCGATCGCCCTCGTCGACGGAGCCCCCTGCCCGCTGCCCCGCCTCGTCCTGCTCCAGGAGTACGAAGGCCACCCCCTGGTCGGCCACGAGGTCCCCTTCCCCTTCGCCACCGTCCTCCACGCGGCCCCCGACGCCGTACCGGCCCTCACCGCCGAGTCCCTGTTCGTCCACCGCCCAGCGAAGTGAGAGCCCCGTATGACGACCGCCTTCGGCACGCTGACCGACACGCTGCACGCGCGCGTCCCGGAGCTGGCGGTCGACCTCGACACCTGGACGCGCCGGATGATGCGCTGGCACTTCGGGCCGGAGACCGCGAGCCCCTTCTGGGCCGCCCGGCGCGAAAGCCTCGGCTTCGACCCCCTGAAGGACGTCGACTCCTTTGCCGCGCTGGAGCTGTTCGGCCTCTTCGACAAGGCCGAACTCCGCGCCGCGCACGCCCGCGACCTGCTCCCCCGGGGCTACCACGACCGGCCCTTCCGGGTCTTCGAGACCGGTGGCACCACCGGCACGCCCTGCCGGATCGTCAACGTCACGCGGCTCGCGTACGACGTGGAGGTCTACCGCACGGTGCTCGAGGCGCGCGGCGTCGCGGGCGGTGACGTGCTCGCCATGACGCCGAGCGGCCCGCACGCGTACGGGCACTTCGTGGAGGGGCTCGCGGACAGCTGGCGGGGCGCCGTGCACTCCATCGACTTCGACCCGCGCTGGGTGAAGGCCGCACTGCGCGCGGGCGGTGAGGCGGACGCGTACACCGCGCACCTGATCGACCAGACCCTGACCCTGCTCGCCGCCGAGCGCTGCTCCCTGCTCTTCACCACCTCGCGGCTGCTCATGGAGCTCGCGATGCGGCTGCCGCGCCCCCTGCACACGTACGGCATCCGGGCGGCGTGCACGGGCGGGACCTCGTGCACCGCGGCCGAGGCGCAATTCCTGCGCGAGGAGCACCTGACGGGCGTGCAGTGGATCGACACCTACGGCAACACGCTGGTCGGGCACGCCCTCCAGGCGGACGCGGCGGCGGGCGTGGCGCCCGGTCTGCCGGCCGGCGCCGGGCACTCCTACCATCTGCCGCCGCCCTTCGCGGTGCTGGCCGTCGTCGACCCGGCCGACCCGTGGCGCGAGGTCGCCGTCGGCGAGCGCGGGCGCGTACGGGCCACCACCCTCCTCGAAGACCTCTTCCTGCCCAACCTCCTGGAGCGCGACAGCGCCGTCAGGACCGGGCCGCACCCGTGGTTCCCCTGGGACGGGGTGGCCGCCGTGCGGCCCTTCCAGGAGGACGGCGGGGGCGCCGCCGACGCGGTGGAAGGCGTCTACTGACCGAAGGACACGCACCGTGAAGTTGTCGTCGAACGGCCTGCCCGTCCCTTTCACACCGGACCTCTTCGGCCCGCTGCGTCCCAGCGCGGACCTCCTGTCGCCGAGGGACCCGGCGGCGCTCCGCGCCCGGCTGCGCGCCGACGGCTATCTGTATCTGCCGGGGCTGCTCGACCGGGCGGAGGTGCTGCGGCTGCGCGGGCGGTACTTCTCGCTCTTTCCGCCGGGCCTGCTCGCGGCGGGCAGTGACCCCGAGGAGGGGGTCTTCTCCGGACAGGTGCCCGCGGACGTTCCGGAGTACGGGGTCGCGGGGCATCCCGCGTACGGGTTCGTGCGCTCCGCGCCCTTCGACCGGTTCGTGGGCAACCCGGTGCTCGCCGCGCTCGCCGCCCAACTCCTCGACTCCGAGGTGCGGATGCTGCCGCGCCGGATCCTGCGCCACTTCCACCGGGGCGCGCGCCGGGCCTCGCGCGCCCATGTCGACTTCGACTACATGGACCAGGGTTCGCCGAGCCTCGTCACCTTCTGGATACCCGTGGGCGACTGCCCGCCGCGGACCGGGGCGCTCGTGTACCTGGAGGGCTCCCACCGGCTGCCGCCCGAGGAGTACGCCCCGCTGCGCGACGTCACCGACCGGCCTGGCGACCGCCGCCAGATCTGCCACGACCTGGAGCTGACCGCCCGCACGCTGGGCCGCCGCTGGCTGTGGGCGGACTTCGCGGCGGGCGATGTGATGGTGCACGTGCCGCACATCATCCACGCGTCCCTGGACACGACGACGGACGCGATGCGACTCTCCGTCGACGCCCGTTTCGTACGCTCCGGTGACACGCCCGATCCCCGCTGGCTGCGGCCCTGGTCGGCGGATGACGGGGCGTGACGTCAAGGCGGGGTGGCAACGTGACGTCAGGGCGAGGTGTCAAGTCGTCAGGAATCCACAACTCCGCCGCCAGGATATTGAATTCACCCGTCTCGGCCTGTGCGGACTCCTTGACAGCCTCGATCGTCACGAGCCAATATCCACTATCCGATTGGCCTGGACCAATAAGCAGAAGTCCCGCACACCGCACCACGCCCCAGGAGCCTCGTCCCACGAGC
>NZ_WMBF01000444.1:0-5251 GCF_019400875.1 Streptomyces anatolicus
GGCGGACGGGGTCGCGCCCGGGGTGGCGCCGGACTCGGGGCTAGAGGTGGCGGCCGGGGCCGCGCCGGACGTGGCGCTAGAGGCGTCCACCGGAGCCGCACCGGCTGTGGCGCTAGAGGCGTCCACCGGAGCCGCACCGGCTGTGGCGCTAGGGGGGTCCACCAGGGCCGCGCTGGATGTGGCGCTCGGAGTGGTGGTCGGAGGCGCGCCCAAGAACGTGCCGGGTGTGCCGCCTGGGGTGGCGACCGGGGGCGCGCCGGACGTGCCGCCTGGGGTGGCGGGCGGGATCGCGCCCGGGATGGCGCCGGACTCGGCGCTAGAGATGGCCGCCGGGCCCGCACCGGACGTGGCGCTAGCAGGGACCGTCGGAGGCGCGCCGGGTGTGCCGCCTGGGGTGGCGGACAGGGGCGCGCCCGGGGTGGCGCCGGACTCGGCGCTAGAGATGGCCGCCGGAGCCGCACCGGACGTGGCGCCAGCAGGGGCCGTCGGGGGCGCGCCGGGTGTGGCGCCTGGGGTGGCTCCCGGAGTCGTGGTGAAGCGGCCTAGGTAGTTGAAGCCGATCTGGGGGGTCGGGGCGGATGCCAGCGTGGGGGCCGTCTCGGGGTTGAGGTGGCGCAGGAGGGCGTGGCCGAGGGCGTCGCCGGGGACGGCGCGCGTCTGGTCCTTGACCGCTTTCAGGAGGGCCCCGGCGGCCGGGCCCCCGGCACGGGCCTGCGCCAGGTCCACTCCCGCCGCGCCCACCCGCACCGGGTGCGCGCTCGTGAACCAGCCGACCGTGCGTGACAGATCCACGCCCTCGGCCAGCGGCTCGCGACCGTGTCCCTCGATGTCGACCAGGAGCCCCGCGCCGGTCTCGGGGCGCCACTGGGCCACCGCGCCCGCGAGCGTCGCGAGGAGCACGTCGTCGACCCCGCAGTGGAACGCTGACGTGGTCCGGCCCACCAGCGTGGCCGCCTGCTCGGGCGGCACCACCCAGGACGTGCGGCGCAGAGTCCGAGCCGTGTCCAACCCCGGGTCCAACTCTCGCTCAGTCAAAGGCGCTTGGCTCTCACCGAGCAGGGTCAGCCAGCCGTCCAGCTCGGCGACCCGCCGCTCGCCGGTCGCCTCCGCCGCCAGCAGCTGCGCCCAGCGCCGGAACGACGTGCCGACCGGGGCAGGCCGAGGCTCACGCCCGGCGGAAACCGCCTCGCACGCGGCTCGCAGGTCCGGTACCAGGATCCGCCAGGACACCCCGTCCGCCACCAAGTGGTGTGCCACCAGGACCAGTCGGCCGACGTGCCCCGGTCCGGCGTCCACCCATACCGCCCGCACCATCACGCCCGCCGCCGGGTCGAGGTCCGCCACGGCCTCCCGCGCCGCCCTCTCCGCGACCTCGCCGACCTCGGCGGCGGCCGCGGGGACCCGGGAGACCAGCGCGGACGCGTCCACCGTGCCCGGCTCGCCGACGATCAGCTTCCGCTCACCGGGAACCGTGCGGGCCCGCAGCATGTCGTGCGCGTCCAGGATGGCACCGAGGCCGGTGGCCAGTACGTCAAGACCCAGTCCGGGCGGGGCGCCGAGGGTCACCCACTGCGCGAACCCGGCATCCGTGGCGCGCTCGCCGAACGCCCGCATCACCGGCGTCCAGGGCACTTCCCCGACGCCCACGTCGGCCGTCGCCGCCTCCTGCCCCGCGGCCGCCGCCACGACCAGCGCGAGGCGTTCGGGCGTCTTCTCCTCGAAGACCTGCCGGGGCGTCACCACCAGGCCCGCCTCACGTGCCCGCGAGGCGAGCTGCATGGAGCTGATGGAGTCGCCGCCCAGCTCGAAGAAGCCGTCCTCGGCCCCGACCCGCTCCAGGCCCAGCACCTCGGCGAAGAGCCGGCACAGTACGCGCTCGGTCTCGGTGCGCGGCTCCCGCCCACTCACCCGGGCGGCGAAGTCCGGCGCGGGCAGCGCCGCCCGGTCGAGCTTGCCGTTGACGGTCAGCGGCAGGGCGTCCAGGACGACGACGGCCGCCGGGACCATGTACTCGGGCAGCCGTTGGGCCACGTACGCACGGAGTTCGTCGACGTCCGTGAGGCCTGCCTCCTCGGCGACCACGTACGCGACCAACCGCCGCTCCCCCGGCCCGTCCTGACGGGCCACCACCACGGCCTGCGCCACCGCCTCGTGCCCGGCGAGGGCGGCCTCGACCTCACCCGACTCCACCCGGAAACCGCGGACCTTGACCTGCTCGTCGGCGCGCCCCACGAACATCAGCTGTCCGTCGGCCGTCCACCGGGCCAGGTCCCCCGTCCGGTACATGCGGTCCGCGTCGCCCGGCGCGCGGAAGGGGTTGGCGACGAACCGCTGTGCCGTCAGGCCCGGCCGGTTGAGGTAGCCGCGCGCCAGACCCGGCCCCACGACGTACAGTTCGCCGACGGTTCCGGGGGGGACCGGCTTCAGGAAGTCGTCGAGGACGTAGGCCCGGCTGTTGACGAGCGGGCGGCCGACCGGCACCGGGCCGCTGTCCCGGGTCGCGCGCAGCGGTTCGCTCATCGCGGCGCAGACGGTCACCTCCGTCGGACCGTACGCGTTGACCAGGCGCCGGTCCGACCAGCGCTCGGCCAGCCACGGCGGGCACTCCTCGCCCGCGACGATCAGAGTCTCGACGGTTTCCGGCAGCGCGTCCACCGTCGCGAGGACCGAGGGCGGGACCGTCATGTGTGTCACCCCGAACTCGGCGGCCACGTCCGCGAGCGCGCCATGCGGTGGCAGCCGGTCCGCGCCTGCCACCACGAGCGCCGCTCCCGACAGGAGGGCCATGCACATCTCGGAGACGGCGGCGTCGAAGCTCCAGGAGGCCAGTTGCAGGACGCGGGAGTCCGGGCGCACGGCGAACCGTTCGATCTGGCCGGTCGCCAGGTTGCCGAGTCCGCCGTGGGTGACGAGGACGCCCTTCGGGGTCCCGGTCGAGCCGGACGTGTAGATCACGTACGCCGGATCCGTGGCGCGGCTCGTGCCGTTCCCGGCACGGTCCGTCCAGGCGGCCCCGCCGGTCGCGCCAGTCTCGCCGGTCAGGTCGGCCCCGCTGACCTCACGAGTCCCGCCGACCTCACCGGTCCCGCCCACCTCACCGGTCGCCGCCGGGCGCGTCGCGGGCGCGTCGTGCACCCACCGGGACACGCTCGCCGGGAGCACCGCCTCGGTCGCGGCCGTGCAGACCACGAGGGCGGGGTCTGCGTCGGCCAGCACCTGCGCGACGCGCTCCCGCGGGTATGCCGGGTCCACCGGTACGAAGGCCGCTCCGGCCCCGGCCACGCCCAGCAGGACCGCGACCACGTCGGCAGAGCGTTCCATCACCACGCCGACCAGGTCCCCGCGGCGCACTCCGCGCGCCCGCAGCTCGTGCGAGACGCGGTCGGCGGCCCGGGCGAGCTGCGCGTACGTCCACTGCCGGTCCGCGGCGATCACGGCAGGCGCGTCCGGGGAGCGGCGCGCCTGTGCCTCGAACAGTTCCGCAAGGGTCCCGCCGGGGACGGGCCGGTCGGTGGCGTTCCACCGCTCCAGGACGGTGGCACGTTCGGCCGGCTCCAGTACGTCGATGTCGCCGACCCGGAGCGCCGGATCGGCCGCGAGTTGGACCAGGACGCGTGCCAGTTGGCGGCCCACGTGCAGGGCCCGCGGCCCGTCGAACACGTCCGGCCGGTAGGTCAGGCGGATACCGAGGCGGTCGTCGGGGACGACTCCGACGGCAAGCGGGTAGTGGGTGCCGAGGCGGCTGTCCACCTGGGTGAGCGCGACCTCGCCGCCGTCACCGTCACGCCCGGCCCCGGAACCGGAGCCGAGGTCGGAACCGGCGCCGGAACCCGGCGCGGGGAGCAGGGGCGTGGCCCGGGGATAGTTCTCGAACATGAGCATGGTGTCGAAGGTCGCGCCCGCCCCGCAGGCCGCCTGGATCTCCGTCAGACCGGTGTGCTGATGCGCCATCAGCGCGGTCTGCCGCTCCTGGAGCCGGGTGAGCATCGCGAGCACCGGTTCGCGGGCGTCGAGCGGCACCCGCACCGGCAGCGTGTTGATGAACAGGCCGACCATCGTCTCGACACCGGGGATCTCCGGGGGCCGCCCGGCCACGGTGGTGCCGAACACCACGTCCGTGCGCCGGGCGAGGCGGGCGAGGACCATCGCCCACGCGCCCTGCACCACGGTGTTCACGGTCAGGCCCTGGGCGCGGGCCAGTTCGGTGAGGGCGCGTGTCGTGCTCCTGGAGAGGCGCAGCGAGCACTCCTCGGGCAGGACCAGGGCCCCGCCCAGCTCCGCGGGGGCCACGAGGGTCGGCTCGTCGGCCCCGGCCAGCTCGGCCCGCCAGGCGCGGTGCGCAGCTTCCTTGTCCTGCCGGTTCAGCCAGGCGAGGTACTCCCCGTACGAGGCGGCCCGCGAGGGTGTGGGGGCGATGCCGTCCGCCGCGTACGCCTCGGACACCTCGTTGAGCAGGAGCGGTGTCGACCAACCGTCGGCCACGATGTGGTGGCTGGTGACGACCAGGTGGTGCCGTTTCTCGCCGAGGCGGATCAAAAGCAGCCGCAGGAGCGGCGGGGCCGACAGGTCCAGGCGCTCGGCGGCGTCGCACGCGGCGAGCCGCCGCGCCTCGGCGAGGGCTTCGTCCTCGGGGCGGTCGGACACGTCGGCCTCGCGCCAGGGCAGTTCCACCTCGCGCGCCACGGCCTGCACGGCCTCGCCGGACGGCAGCCGGTGGAAGCTCGCCCGCAGCGCGTCGTGGCGCGTCACCAGTTCCTGCCACGACGCGCGCAGCCGTTCGGTGTCCAGCGGCCCGTCCACGGCGAGCACACGCTGGCTCTGGTACGCGTCCGGGCCGTCGCCGTCGAAGGTGGCGTGGAAGAGCATGCCTTCCTGGAGCGGCGACAGCGGCCATACGTCGGTCAGTCCCGGCACGGCCGACTCAAGCCGTTCGACTCCGGCCTGGGTCAGGGTGTCCATGAGGGGGAAGTCGGAGGGCGTGTGTCCGCCCGCCCCGTTCTCCTCGGTGTGCGCGGCGAGTCCGGCGAGCATCGCGGCCCAGGTGCGGCCGAGGAGTTCGGCGTCCGCTTCCTCGAGCAGGTCGCCGGGCCAGCTGAGCCTGATCTCCAACTCGGGCCCGCTGGGGGTGTCTTGGACGGTGACGTTCGCTTCCAGGGCGTGCGGGAGAGGCATGTCCGGGTCGACCGAGCCGCCGATCGGGGCCGCGCCGGCCGTCTGCCAGGGAACGGCCGGGGCGGGGGTGGCCCCTGGG
>NZ_WMBF01000445.1:0-5229 GCF_019400875.1 Streptomyces anatolicus
TATAAGAACCAGGCCCAGGACCCCGCGTACGCCTACGGCCCGATGGCCCCGCAGCGGATGCCCGGCAGCGTCCGGGCCGCGCAGATCGTCCTCTGGGTGCTCGCCGGACTCGTGCTGCTCGCCGCGATAGTCATCGGCGCGACGGGCGACGCGGTGACGGCGGGCGCCGTCATCGGAGTGAATGTGCTGGTCATGGTGGCCGCGGGCCTGGCCTGGACGTTCCACAAGGCCGGCTCCGGTATCCGCGTGACGTGCATCGTCCTGATGTCGCTGCACGCCCTGAGCGCGCTCGGCGGGGCGGCCAACGGCAACTCCGGCGGCCTCCTGCCGCTGCTCGGCGCCATCGCGGTGGTCGTCCTGCTCTCCCAGGGAACCGCGGGCGCCTGGTTCAAGCGCCCGCGCCCCTAGCGTCAGCCCCGCCCGGCCCAGATATTGGTGCCGGGCGTCGAGACCGCGAACGTGTCGATGGCCGCGAGCTCCGCCTCCGTCAGCTTCGGGCCCGCCAGCGCCGCCACGTTCTCCTCCAGCTGCCCGACGCTGGACGCGCCGATCAGCGCCGAGGTCATCCGCTCGTCGCGGAGCACCCAGTTGAGGGCGAGCTGGGCGAGCGACTGGCCGCGGCCCGCCGCGATGTCGTTCAGGCCGTTGAGCCGGCGCACGACCTCCTCGTTCAGCAGCTCCGGGTCCAGGGACTTGCCCTGCGTGGCGCG
Source organism: Streptomyces anatolicus (assembly GCF_019400875.1). Classification (NCBI taxonomy): domain Bacteria; kingdom Bacillati; phylum Actinomycetota; class Actinomycetes; order Kitasatosporales; family Streptomycetaceae; genus Streptomyces; species Streptomyces anatolicus. Next base: position 711 of record NZ_WMBF01000445.1, read on the forward strand.
CGAACCCTCCGGGATGCCCTTCAGGTACTTGTTGGTGAGCAGCCCCTGGGCGAGCGGCACGAAGGAGATGCAGCCCATCCCGGCCTCCTCCAGCGTGTCGAGGAGGCCGTCCTCCTCGGTCCAGCGGTTGATCATCGAGTACGACGGCTGGTGGATGAGAGCCGGAACGCCCATCTCCCGCAGCAGCCGCGCCGCTTCGGCCGTCTGCTCGCTGTTGTAGGACGACACGCCGACGTAGAGCGCCTTGCCCTGCTGGACGGCGGACGCGAGCGCGCCCATCGTCTCCTCCAGCGGCGTGTCCGGGTCGAAGCGGTGGGAGTAGAAGATGTCGACGTAGTCGAGGCCCATCCGCTCCAGCGACGCGTCCAGCGACGACAGCAGGTACTTGCGGCTGCCCCACTCGCCGTACGGGCCCGGGTGCATGAGGTATCCGGCCTTGGTCGAGATGACCAGCTCATCGCGGTACGAGGCGAAATCCTGTGCGAAGAGCTTGCCGAAGTTCAGCTCCGCGGAGCCGGCCGGCGGCCCGTAGTTGTTCGCCAGGTCGAAGTGCGTGACACCCAGGTCGAAGGCGCGGCGCAGGATCGCGCGCTGGGTGTCCAGGGCCTTGTCGTCACCGAAGTTGTGCCAGAGACCGAGGGAGACCGCGGGCAGCTTCAGGCCGCTGCGGCCCGTGCGCCGGTACTCCATGGTGTCGTAGCGGTCCGGGGCGGCGCGGTACGAAGACGTGTCGTTCATGGGGATGAAGCTACTTCAGCCGAGCGCACCCGACTTCGGCGGGCGGCCCGCGCAGCGGTAGGGTGTCGCCCTCGGGGACTGCCCTACGCACACCCCTTGAGGACCGCCATCTGCTGGAGGGGCTGACAGACGTGAACCTGCGCGACCTGGTGTACGGACTTTACGCACGCCGGGTGGAAGGCCGCCTCGACCACGACCAGGTGCCCAAGCACATCGGGGTCATCCTCGACGGCAACCGCCGCTGGGCGAAGGCGTCCGGCGGGACCACCGCACAGGGCCACCAGGCGGGCGCGTACAAGATCGAGGAATTCCTCGGCTGGTGCGCGGAGACCGACGTCGAGGTCGTCACGTTGTGGATGCTCTCCACCGACAACTTCGACCGGCCCGAGGAGGAGCTGACCCCGCTCCTCGGCATCATCGAGGCGACCGTCCGCTCGCTCGTCGCCGACGGCCGCTGGCGCGTGCACCACGTCGGCGCGCTCGACCTGCTGCCCGCCCGCACCCAGGCCGTCATGAAGGAAGCCGAACAGGCCACCCACGACAACACCGGGATACTCGTCAACGTGGCCGTCGGCTACGGCGGCCGCCAGGAGATCGCCGACGCGGTGCGCTCGCTGCTCCTGGAACACGCGGACAAGGGCACCAGCCTGGAAGAGGTCGCGGAGAGCGTCGACATCGACCTCATCTCCAAGCACCTCTACACCAGCGGCCAGCCCGACCCCGACCTGGTGATCCGCACCAGCGGCGAACAGCGCCTGTCGGGCTTCATGCTCTGGCAGTCCGCCCACTCGGAGTACTACTTCTGCGAGGTCTTCTGGCCGGCCTTCCGCAAGGTCGACTTCCTGCGCGCGCTGCGTGACTACGCGGCCCGCCACCGCCGCTACGGCGGCTGACGCGCACACGCCCCTGAGGCCGGGGTCATCCGGAGTTAACCAACGCGTCGTCATATGCCATGGCATGGCCGCGCTTGTTCGAGGGAATAAGCCTTCCAGGTCGACGTTCCGCAGTATCCGAGAGGGACGTCGTATCTCAGCGGACGCCATGAGGCCGTCCGCCCGGGAGGCCCTTTGCACCAGGACGACCGTGTGAGCAGCGCGGGCGACGTGGAGGGCCGGCGTCCGGCCCGCGCATCGCGGCCGCGCCGGGCCTGCATCACCTTCGCCGGCCCGCCCGGATTCCCTCCCGTCGCTCCCCGACCTCATCCGAGGGGGTACGTCCTTCCGTGATGACCAGCACAAAGCGCCGCATGCCCGACAGGCGCACCTACGTTCTCGACACCAGCGTCCTGCTGGCCGACCCGAACGCCCTGACCCGCTTCGACGAGCACGAAGTCGTGCTGCCCGTCGTCGTGGTGACGGAGCTCGAGGCCAAGCGGCACCACCCGGAGCTCGGCTACTTCGCCCGGCAGGCGCTGCGCCTGCTGGACGACTTCCGTATCCGGCACGGCCGCCTGGACGCCCCGATCCCGCTCGGGGACCTCGGCGGCTCGCTGCGCGTCGAGCTCAACCACTCCGATCCCGGCGTGCTCCCGGCCGGCTACCGGTTGGGGGACAACGACTCACGGATTCTCGCCGTGGCCCGCAACCTCCAGGCGGAGGGGTACGACGTCACGGTCGTCTCCAAGGACCTGCCGCTCAGGATCAAGGCGTCGTCCGTCGGACTGCTCGCCGAGGAGTACCGCGCGGAGCTGGCCATCACGGACTCCGGCTGGACCGGCATGGCCGAACTGACCCTCACGGCCGAGCAGGTCGACCTCCTCTTCGAGGAGGACCAGCTCTACGTCCCCGAGGCGGCGGACCTGCCCGTCCATACGGGCCTGACCATCCAGTCCGAGCGCGGCAAGGCGCTGGGCCGCGTCACGGCCGAGGGCAACGTCCGGCTCGTACGCGGCGATCGCGAGGCCTTCGGCATCAAGGGCAGGAGCGCCGAGCAGCGGATCGCGCTCGATCTCCTCCTCGACCCGGACGTCGGGATCGTCTCGATGGGCGGGCGCGCGGGCACCGGCAAGTCGGCGCTCGCCCTCTGCGCGGGCCTTGAGGCCGTCCTGGAGCGCAGGCAGCACCAGAAGGTGATGGTCTTCCGGCCGTTGTACGCGGTCGGCGGGCAGGAGCTGGGCTATCTGCCCGGCACCGAGGCCGAGAAGATGGGCCCCTGGGCGCAGGCGGTCTTCGACACGCTCGGTTCGGTGGCGGGCAAAGAGGTCATAGAGGAGATCAGCGCGCGCGGGATGCTGGAGGTCCTGCCGCTCACCCACATCCGCGGCCGCTCGCTGCACGACGCGTTCGTCATCGTGGACGAGGCCCAATCCCTGGAGCGGAACGTCCTGCTGACCGTTCTGTCCAGGATCGGGGCGAACTCCCGTGTCGTCCTCACCCATGACGTCGCCCAGCGCGACAACCTCCGAGTCGGGCGGTACGACGGGGTGGTGGCCGTCGTCGAGAAGCTGAAGGGGCATCCGCTCTTCGCGCACGTCACCCTCACGCGCTCCGAGCGTTCGCAGATCGCGGCCCTGGTGACCGAAATGCTGGAGGACGGCCACATCTGAGTCAGTTCACCGCGTATGTACGGTAGTTGGCGCCGCCCGGCGAAGCGAAGGAGCCTAGCCGGGCGGCGTCGTCGTGCGCGCCGCTTTCCGGAAAACTCCTGGGCCAAACGGCGTGTGAGCTTTCCCACGCAACGGAGAATTGCCTTGCGGCGTCGAGCTGGGGCAGAGTCTGGGTCCTGTCAGGCCCCGCATGCGACACACCTGTACCCCCAGCGGTACTGAACCCCAGAACTTCATAGTGGCCGTCGCATGCCGCCCGAGCACCACGCGGCGCTCCCGCCAAGGGAGTTGTCCACCGGGCCCGCGCCTCCCGTGACCGAACGCAAGCGGAGGCCAGCGCCAGGGGCACGATTGCGTCCGCGAGGTCACCTATGCGGGCGATGCTGGAAGGAAACCGTGTGAGCCGGATTTCGGTCCGGGGATTCGCCGTGGCGTCAGCCACCGCGGTCACCACCGTCGGAGCTGTCGTGGGTGTTGCCTCGGGCAACGCCCAGTCCTCGAACTCGAACGACTTCGAGGCAGCGGCGAGCGAGGCCACGCTCCTCGCAGAGATCCCCGCGGGCCAGCAGGCCCAGGTCCAGACCGCGTCCCTGACGCAGCAGGCGGACGCGCAGGCCATGGCCGCCGACACCGCGGCGAAGAAGACCGCCGCGGAGGAGGCCCGCAAGCAGGCCGCCGCATCGGCGATCGAGAAGCAGAAGGCCGCGGAGAAGGCGGAGGCCGCCGAGAAGGCGCAGAAGGCCGCCGCCAAGAAGGAGCGCGAGGACAAGGCCGAGACCAAGGCCAGCCGCTCCTCGGCCCGCGACGCCTCCAGCTTCACCCCCCAGAGCTCCTACACGGTCGCTCAGGTCCAGGCGATGGCACGGCAGATGGTCCCCGGCGACCAGTTCCAGTGCTTCAGCAACATCGTCAACCACGAGTCCACGTGGAACTACAAGGCGCAGAACGCCTCCTCCGGGGCGTACGGCCTCGTCCAGGCGCTGCCCGCTTCCAAGATGGCCTCGGCGGGCGCCGACTGGCAGACCAACCCGGCCACGCAGATCAAGTGGGGCCTGAACTACATGAACGACCGCTACGGCAGCCCGTGCGGCGCCTGGGACTTCTGGCAGGCGAACAACTGGTACTAGGCGGACGCCGACCGTACCGCTCAACCTCGGGAGACCCCTCACCGTCCTTCGGTGGGGGGTTTCTCCCATGTACGGTCGGTGCGGACAGCTCCAGGGGGGAGTGGTGGGG
>NZ_WMBF01000446.1:0-5208 GCF_019400875.1 Streptomyces anatolicus
GTGGTGGGGGCGCCCCCTACCCCTCCACCCCGTCAAGCGCCGGACCGATCACCGCGAAGGCCTCGTCGAGCAGCGCTGACGGATCCTCGGCGCCGTCGCTGTCGCTCCAGCGCTGGAGTACGGCGTCGAAGGCGGTCAGCGCCATTCCGGCGGCCAGCCGGGGATACAGCTCCCTCGCGGGGTCCAGTCCCAGACGTCCCGCCAGCTCCTCCGTCAGGTCGCCGCGCCATTGCGCCTGCCGCTCGAGAAAGCGCGCCAGCAGGGCGGGGGTGCGCAGGATCAGCTGCACCACGCGCAGTGCCCGGTCGGAGTGGGCGGCGCAGGTCGCAAGGGGGACCCGGACGGCGTGCAGGAGCGCCACCGAAGGCCGCTCGTCGGCGGGCCGCTCCGCGAGGTCCGCGCGCATACCCGTGCCCATGTCGGCCAGGAACTGGACGACCACGTCCTCCTTGGACGCGAAGTACCGGAAGAACGTGCGCCGGGAGACCCCGGCGGTCGTGACGATCTCGTCGATGGTGACCGCGTCGAACCCCTTCAGCGCCAGCAACTGCAGCGCCGATTCGGTCAGTTCGTCCGAGACGAGCCGTCGTTTGCGCTCGGCCATGCTCACTTCTGGGCGGTAGCTCACACAGGCATGGTACACGGCATGCCCCGAACGGCACTCAGTAGCGTATTGACACTGAGTGCCACCAGGGGCAACATGTGCCGCATGACGCAGCAGCGCTGGACCATCGACCGAATTCCGGACCAGAGCGACCGGGTGTTCCTCGTCACCGGGGCCAACAGCGGCCTCGGCCTCGCGACCACCCGCGCGCTCGCACGACGCGGCGCGCACGTGATCCTCGCGGTGCGCAACGAGGGCAAGGGCCGCCGGGCGGTCACGGAGATCACCACCGAGCAGCCGGACGCGAAGCTGGAGGTGCGCCACCTCGACCTGGCCGATCTCGACTCGGTCCGCGCCTTCGCCGAAGGGGTGCGCGCCGACCACCCCCGACTGGACGTGCTCATCAACAACGCCGGGGTGATGGCGCCGCCCCGCTCGCTGAGCGCGCAGGGCCACGAGCTCCAGTTCGCCGCCAACCACCTCGGCCACTTCGCGCTGACCGGCCTGCTGCTCGACCTGCTCGGGGCGGGCCGCGAGCCCCGCGTGGTGACGGTCAGCTCGGTCAACCACCGGCAGGGCCGCCTCTTCTTCGACGACCTCCACGGCGAGCGCCGCTACAAGCCCATGGCCTTCTACAACCAGTCGAAGCTCGCCAACGCCGTCTTCGGCCATACGCTGCACCTGCGCCTCACCGAGGCGGGCAGCCCCGTCCGCAGCGTCCTCGCCCACCCCGGCTACACGGCCACCAATCTGCAGCTGAACGGCCCGATCGCCCTGTGGAGCGTGGTGTTCGGCCGCATCTGCAACCCGCTGTTCGCGCAGCGGCCCGCCGATGGCGCCCTCTCACAGCTGTACGCGGCGACCGACCCGAGCGTGCGGGGCGGCGAGTTCATCGGCCCCGGCGGCCCCGCCGAACTGCGCGGCGCGCCTCAGCGCGTGGCACTGGCGCCCGGCGCCGCCGACGCGGAGACGGGCCGTCGGCTGTGGGAGGTGTCGGAACAACTGACCGACGTGCGTTACGTGTTCCGCACGTCGGTCTGAACCGGTCTGAAGCCGCGGGGCGCGCGCCCGTCAGAGCTTGCGCCAGCGCGCGTTCGCCCAGGAGAAGAGGCCGAAGGCGCCGAGGCCGACGGCGATCAGCGCGAGCAGCCAGGGCCCGGCCCCGGTGTCGGCGAAGGAGCGCAGGGTGTTGTCGATGCCCTTGGCCTGGCCCGGCTTGTGCCGCAGCGCGGCGGCGAGTGCGAAGCCACCGGCGACGGCGAACACCGCGCCCCTGGCCATGCCGCCGAAGACACCGAGGACGTCGACGATCCTGCGGTCCCTGCGCGGCATCTCGGAGAGGCGCAGACGCTTGTGGAACTTCCGCAGCAGCGCGCGCCCGGCGATCCAGATCCCCGCCACGAGCACGGCGGCGCCCGCCGCGGCGACGATCCACCTGCCGCCGGGCCAGTCGAAGGCCTTCGCCGTCACGTCCTTGGTCTGCTGGTCGCTGGAGCCGCTGCCGCTGCCCTCGTCGCCTGTCGCGTACGCCAGGATGGAGTACGCGACGAAGCAGTAGAAGAGGAAGCGCAGCCCCGAGAGCGCCCGCTTGCCCGGCTTGTCGCCGTCCGGCCCGGCCTGTCCGAAGAAGACCTCCGAGAGCCGCCACAGCGCCATACCCGCCAGGGCGATGCCGAGCAGCCACAGCAGTACGTTCCCGAACGGGCGGTCCGCCAGCTCCGCCACGGCACCGCCGCGGTCGGCCTGGCGTCCGCCGCCGTCGGAGAAGGCGATGCGCAGGGCCAGGGCACCGATGAGGAGGTAGATCACTCCACGGCCGACGAACCCGGCACGCGCCACCGCCGCGACGGTCCGGCCCTTGGCCGCCCGTCGCGCCTGGTTCTTTCCACGTGCTGTCACCGAAGGCAGATGCATGGCTCCCCAGTGCCCCCAACGGCTCGCTTCATGCGGTCTGAGCAGTCCTTCCTCCCGTGAACGGGCTCTGTGACCAGGCTATCCCCGCCGTGCGGCATCAGCGCGCCCCGCGGCCCGCGCCCGACCGCCCGCTCGTACAGGGGGCGCCGACCGGGATCGTGAAGGTCCGGTCGAGACGGGTGATGCGCAGCACGCGCCAATTGCGCGAGCTGCCGGGGACGAGCCACAGAGTGCCCTGGCCGGCGGCGACCTGTTGCCGGATACGCACCAGCAGCCGCAGGCCACCGGCGTCGAGGAACGTCACCTTTCGAAGATCCGCGACGACCTGACGGCCGGCGTGGTCGAGAAGTGCCGCCACACGAGGGGAGAGCTCCTGGTCGGCCCAGGCGTCCAGCTCGCCCCAGAACGCAAGGACATCAGTGCCGTTCACCACGCGGTGACGCAGGCCGAAGGTGAAGTCGGCGGTGCCCGTTTCCCAGTCCAGCAGTGTCCCGTCTCCTTCACTGAGAGTAGTCAATCGAGGGTGACGCGGTGGGTAGAGACCCGCGCCGGACGCCACCGAAACGCTGGGCGGCACCGAGGTCCCATCTCCATCTTTCCCGCTCAGAAGGGCTCGTACTCTTGTCTGGCCGGTACTTTGAGCGAAGCAGCGACTTGATGGGGCGTCAGATCGACAATTACGTAGCGTAATTACGAACGTGGAGAGTCCTGCGGCATCGCACGGAAGGCCCCGCGGCGATCGCCGAGCCGCCGCCAACCCCGGGCAATTCGTACGGATCCACGTCTCGTTGTCGTGCCCGGCGCAAGCAGCGGATACGGTGCTGACGTGGTGATCGAGAGGGAGGGGCCGGTGCCCGGTACTGCACTGCTCATCGCGGCGGCCCCCGTGAGCAAGAGCCGGCTCGTGGACGCGGCCTCCGTACTTCCCGTGCTCGCGGCGGTTTCCCCCGCCACGCTCGCCGGGACCGACACGGCGAGCGTGGTGGAGCTGGCTGACCCGCTGGACCCGCAGACCGTCCTCACCCGGCTCCGGGCCGCCGCCATGGCTCCGGGCCCGTTGACGGTCTATCTGATCGGGCAGGTCCATCTCGACCGGCGCCAGCGGCACGTGCACGTGGCGCTGGCCCGGGCCTCCGCCGCCACCATGCGCTACACGGGCTTCCCCTGGCACTGGTTCACCCAGGAACTGCGGCTGCGCCCCGCGGGCGAGACCACGCTCATCGTCGACCTGCACACCGACGCTGAGAGCTGGCAGGCCCTGAACGAGCAGCCACTCGACGCGGGCCCCGGAGTCGCGCTCTACGGTCGCGTCGCCCCGCCGGCCCGGCGCCGTACGCCCGCCGCTCCCGCCTATATGAAGGCGCTCGCCACCCTCCTGCGCAGCGGCCACCGCCCTCCGCTGTCCCAGCTCCACGAGCAGGCCGCCGCCCAGTCCCTCGGCGAGGACGCCCAGGACCTGGTGCTGGCGCTCGACCCGCATGCGACGCCCACCGACCCGCGCCCGGCACCCTTCGGCTCGCATGTGACACCCCTCCACCAGGAGACGGCGCCGCCCGCCGCGTACCCCCCGCCGCGACCGGCCGGACCGCCCCCGGGCGCCCCGGACCCGCACACCGACCCGCACGCGGCCATCACCGCGGCCGTCGAGGCGGGCCGGCACGACGAGGCGGCGGCGCTCGCCGCCTCCTGGGAGCAGACCGCGCTGCGCATGCACGGCCCGGGTTCGAACGAGGTCATCCATTGGATGGAAGTCCGCGCGGACCTCGCACGGTTCGCCGGTGACCCGGCGCGCAGCTGCGAGACCTGGCTCGCCGTGGCCACCGCCCGCCTCACCGCCGGGCAGGCCCCCGACTCACCCGAGGTGGAAGCCGCGGCCGACCGCGCCCACCACCTCTGGGACCGCGTACGCGACCCCGAGGCGGTCCGCGCCCTCGGCCCCGACCTGATCAGGCTGCGCCGCCGCGTCCCGGGCCGCCAGCGCGGCACGCTGACGCTGGCGCAGCGCCGCCTCGAACAGTTCCACACGCAGCGGGTCGGCTGACGCCCGCTGCGTGTGGCGGCGGCGGTCGCTCAGAGCGCCGTGCCGAACACCTGCGTCCACCAAGGGCCGCCCGAGGCGTTGTGGATGCCCATGCCCATCTCCTTGAAGTCGCAGTTGAGGATGTTGGCCCGGTGGCCCGGGCTCTTCATCCAGGAGTCCATCACCGCCGCCGGGGTCCGCTGGCCGCGCGCGATGTTCTCGCCGTACGTGCTCCACCGGTACCCGGCCGCCTTGATGCGGTCGCCGGGGCCCGTGCCGTCGGGGCTGGTGTGGTCGAAGTAGTCGCGCGCCGCCATGTCGGAGGAGTGCCTCGCGGCGGCCGTGGCGAGCTTGCCGTTGGAGCGGACGGGGCCGCAGCCCGCCTTGGCGCGCTCGGTGTTGACCAACGCCAGGACCTGCGCGGCCGTCCCGCTCGGAGTGGCCTTCGCGGCGGGGGCGGGCGCCTTCGGCTTCGGCGCGGGCTTCGGCGCGGCGGCCTCGGTGGCACTCGGCTCGGGCTTCGGCTTCTTCTCCGCCTTTTCCTTCGCCTTCTCCTTGTCCTTGCCCTTTTCCTTCGCCTTTGTCTTGCTGGGGGTCGGCTTGGCGGAGGCGGACGCGGAGCGCTTGGCGGAGGGTGACCCGTTCTTCGAGGCCGAGGGGGTGGTGGGGG
>NZ_WMBF01000447.1:0-5201 GCF_019400875.1 Streptomyces anatolicus
CGCCAACTCCCGTCAGAGCCTGTGGATAACTTCGGTGACATACATCACCGCCCCGCCGACGACACGACGAGACGTGACGACGTAACAAAAAGAAGCGGTCCTCCTCCGGACTTTCATCCGGAGGAGGACCGCTTCCTCATGGTGCGCGAGGGGGGAGTTGAACCCCCACGCCCTTTCGGGCACTGGAACCTGAATCCAGCGCGTCTGCCTATTCCGCCACCCGCGCATGGGTGTTGTCTTTGGGTCTCTCACTGTGTGGTGCGAGCGCCTGCCGACATCCAGAAGATTAGCACGCTGGAGAGGGTGGATTCACATCCGTATTCGGCGGGCACCTGCCAAGGGATCCGCCCCCCGAACGAGCCGGGCCGCGCCCGACGAGCCCGGCGAGGTCCGGGGCCGGGTGCGGGACACTGGCTCGGGGCCCCCTCTACGATCCCTGGTAAGAGGAGACTCGAGCAGCCGCCCCCAGCAGCTGCCCGGAAGGGTTTCCGGATCCGAAGATCAGGGCTTCGTCAGGGGTCCTGGGAGGATCCCTGGAGGCCAGGCGCGGGCATGCCTTGTGAGAGGCGACACTCGTCGACCGGGCGGACAGGGGGAACCAGCCGATTTCCCGACGCGTGGATACGATCAGTAAGCAGTACCAGGATGACTACGACGGAGGAGGTGCCCCATGGGAGTCCTGAAGAAGTTCGAACAGCGACTTGAAGGTCTGGTCAACGGCACCTTCGCCAAGGTGTTCAAGTCCGAGGTCCAGCCCGTCGAGATCGCCGGCGCCCTCCAGCGCGAGTGCGACAACAACGCGACGATCTGGAACCGCGAGCGGACCGTCGTCCCCAATGACTTCATCGTGGAGCTCAGCGCACCCGACTTCGAGCGCCTGAGTCCCTACTCCGGACAGCTCGGCGACGAGCTCTCCGGCATGGTGCGCGACTACGCCAAGCAGCAGCGCTACAGCTTCATGGGCCCCATCAAGGTCCACCTGGAGAAGGCCGAGGATCTCGACACCGGCCTGTATCGCGTCCGCAGCCGCACCCTCGCCTCCAGCACCTCCCAGTCTCCTGAGCAGGGCGCCGCGGGCCCCGGCGCCGGTGGCTCCGGTTCCGGCCGCCCCAGCGGCCCCAGTGGTCCCGCGGCCCCCGGCCGCGGCGCGGGCGGCGGCTATGGCTATCCGCAGCCGCCCTCCGCGACTCCCGGCGGCGCACCTCCGATGCCGGCGGCACCACCGCCCGGCGGAGCCCGCCCCGGCGGCCAGTCCCCGGCAGCCGCCAGACCCCCGGGTCCCGGCGCCGGATCGCTCCCGGGCGCCCAGGTGCGGCGCTGGATCGAGATCAACGGCAATCGCCATCAGATCTCCCGCCCGACGCTGGTGCTGGGACGCAGCACCGACGCCGATGTGCGGATCGACGACCCCGGCGTCTCGCGCCGGCACTGTGAGATCCGGACCGGAACGCCCTCGACGATCCAGGATCTCGGGTCTACCAACGGCATCGTGGTAGACGGGCAGCACACCACCCGCGCTACGCTCCGCGACGGCTCGCGGATCGTCGTGGGCCAAACCACCATCGTTTACCGGCAAGCCGAAGGGTGAAGCGGGGGCAATGTCAGAGCTGACCCTGACGGTCATGCGGCTAGGTTTCCTAGCCGTTCTGTGGCTGTTCGTGATCGTGGCCGTCCAGGTCATCCGCAGCGACCTGTTCGGAACGCGCGTCACACAGCGCGGTTCGCGCCGCGAGCGGCCGCAACAGGCCGCCCGACCGCAGCAGGCCGCAACACCACCGCCGCAGCGCCAGCAGCAGAGCGGCGGCGGCCGCCAGCGCCGCGGCGCTCCCACCAAGCTGGTCGTCTCCGAGGGCATCCTCGCCGGGACGACGGTCGCGCTGCAGGGCCAGACCATCACGCTGGGCCGTGCGCACGATTCGACGATCGTGCTGGACGACGACTACGCCTCCAGCAGGCATGCCAGGATCTACCCGGACCGTGACGGCCAGTGGATCGTCGAGGATCTCGGGTCCACCAACGGCACGTATCTCGACCGGACCCGACTCACCACCCCGACGCCCATTCCGCTGGGCACGGCGATCCGCATCGGCAAGACCGTCATCGAGCTGCGGAAGTAGTGCTACGTCATGAAAGAGCGCGAGCGGAGCGAGCGAGCCGAAGCGGCTGTCCAGGCACTGGACGCCGGCGCGCTCCCGACCGGAGGGTGGGCACCGTGCGGATGTACCCGGAGCCGACGGGCGAGGTGCGCATGAGTCTGTCTTTGCGTTTCGCCGCCGGATCGCACAAAGGCATGATCCGGGAGGGGAACGAGGACTCCGGTTACGCCGGCCCCCGTCTCCTCGCCATCGCCGACGGCATGGGGGGCCAGGCCGCGGGTGAGGTGGCGAGTTCCGAGGTCATCTCGACGCTCGTCACGCTCGACGACGACGTCCCCGGCTCGGACATCCTGACGTCGCTCGGCACGGCCGTGCAGGGGGCCAACGACCAGCTGCGCCTGATGGTCGAGGAGGACCCCCAGCTCGAGGGCATGGGGACGACCCTGACCGCCCTCCTGTGGACGGGCCAGCGCCTCGGTCTCGTGCACGTCGGCGACTCGCGCGCGTATCTCCTGCGGGACGGCGTCCTCACGCAGATCACGCAGGACCACACCTGGGTGCAGCGCCTCGTCGACGAGGGCCGCATCACCGAGGAAGAGGCCACCACCCACCCGCAGCGCTCCCTGCTGATGCGCGCGCTGGGCAGCGGTGACCACGTCGAGCCGGACCTCTCCATCCGCGAGGTCCGCGCCGGCGATCGCTACCTGATCTGCTCGGACGGCCTCTCCGGAGTCGTCTCGCACCAGACCATGGAGGACACCCTCGCCTCCTACCAGGGCCCGCAGGAGACCGTGCAGGAGCTGATCCAGCTCGCGCTGCGCGGCGGCGGCCCCGACAACATCACGGTGATCGTCGCCGACGTCCTGGACATCGACAGCGGCGACACCCTCGCCGGCCGGCTCTCCGACACCCCCGTGGTCGTCGGCGCGGTCGCCGAGAACCAGCTCCAGGCCCAGGACGACGGCGCCATGCAGACGCCCGCGGGCCGCGCCTCCGGCCTCGGCCGTCCGGTGCCGCCGCAGACGCCCCACGGCCAGGGCGGCGGCTTCGGCCCGCCCGGCAGCGGCGACACCACGGGGTACGTCCCCGAGGGCAGCTTCGGGGCGTATGACGACGAAGACTTCGTGAAGCCCGGCAGCAACCGCAAGTGGCTCAAGAGATCCCTCTACACGGTGCTCGCGCTCGCGGTGATCGGCGGCGGCCTCTACGGCGGCTACCGCTGGACCCAGACCCAGTACTACGTGGGCACGAAGGACAAGCACATCGCGCTCTACCGCGGCATCGACCAGGACCTGGCGTGGGTCAGCCTGTCAAAGGTCGAGAAGGACCACCCCGAGATCGAACTCAAGTACCTGCCGCCGTACCAGCGCAAGCAGGTCGAGGCCACCATCGCCGAGGGCAACCTCGACGAGGCCGAGAGCAAGATCCAGGAGCTGGGCCTCCAGGCCTCGGCGTGCAAGAAGGACGCCGAGCGCCGCCAGGCCGAGCGGGAGAACAACGCACGGACCGGCGAGGGCGAGGCGGGCGGCGCGAGCGGCCTGACCAGGGCCCCGGGCGACGACCCCACCACGAACCCGTCGTCGGACCCGACCGGCAAGAACGACAAGAACAGCACGACCGACAAGAACAAGTCCAAGACCGCACCGACTCCCACACCCGGCCCCAGCCTCTCCGAGGATGAGCAGAAGCTGGTCCCGCTGTGCGGTAAGCAGTAAGCAGCCGTTGGGGGCCTCTGCACGCCATGAGCAGTACTACACACACGTCGACGATCGGCGCGATCGGGGCGCCGAGCCGGCGCAACACCGAGCTCGCGCTGCTCGCGTTCGCGGTCGTCATCCCGTTGTTCGCCTATATGAACGTGGGCCTCGCCCTCACCGGCGAGGTGCCCACCGGCATGCTCGGGTACGGGATGGGGCTCGGCCTGCTCGCAGGCGTCGGCCACATCGTCGTACGCAAGTTCGCCGCGTATGCGGATCCGTTGCTGTTGCCGCTGGCCACGCTGCTCAACGGCCTCGGGCTTGTGATCATCTGGCGGCTCGACCAGTCGGAGAAGCTCCAGCAGCGCAAGAACTTCGTCGAGGCCGCGCCGAACCAGCTGATGTACTCCGCGATCGGCGTCGCGCTCTTCGTCGGTGTGCTGCTTCTGCTCAAGGACCACCGCGTCCTGCAGCGCTACACGTACATCTCCATGGTCGGCGCCCTCGTCCTGCTGCTGCTGCCGCTCGTGCCGGGCCTCGGCATGGACGTCTTCGGCGCCAAGATCTGGATCCGGGTCGGCGGATTCTCCATCCAGCCCGGTGAGTTCGCGAAGATCGTCATCGCGATCTTCTTCGCCGGCTATCTGATGGTGAAGCGCGACGCCCTCGCCCTGGCCAGCCGCCGCTTCATGGGGCTGTACCTGCCGCGCGGCCGCGACCTCGGCCCGATCATCGTCGTCTGGGCGATGTCGATCCTGATCCTCGTCTTCGAGACCGACCTCGGTACGTCGCTGCTGTTCTTCGGCATGTTCGTCGTGATGCTCTACGTCGCCACCGAGCGCACCAGCTGGATCGTGTTCGGTCTGCTGATGTCCGCCGTCGGCGCCGTCAGCGTGGCCTCTTTCGAGCCCCACGTGCAGCAGCGTGTGGACGCCTGGCTGAACCCGTTCTCCGATGCGGTCATCCAGAACAACAGCGACCAGATCGCCCAGTCCCTGATGGCCTTCGGCTCCGGCGGTGTCCTCGGCACCGGACTCGGCCAGGGCCACTCCGACCTCATCGGCTTCGCCGCCAACTCCGACTTCATCCTCGCCACCTTCGGCGAGGAGATGGGTCTGGCCGGCGTCATGGCGATCCTGCTGATCTACGGCCTGATCGTCGAGCGCGGTGTCCGCACGGCGCTCGCCGCCCGCGACCCGTTCGGCAAGCTCCTGGCGATCGGCCTCTCCGGAGCCTTCGCCATCCAGGTCTTCGTCGTCGCCGGCGGCGTCATGGGCCTGATCCCGCTGACCGGTATGACCATGCCCTTCCTGGCGTACGGCGGTTCGTCCGTCATCGCCAACTGGGCGCTGGTCGGCATCCTGATCCGGATCAGCGACACCGCGCGCCGCCCCGCCCCGTCCCCCGC
>NZ_WMBF01000448.1:0-5195 GCF_019400875.1 Streptomyces anatolicus
GCGGTGCCGTCTGCCGGGCTGCGGGGCTTTCTGTGCGGGCTGGTCGTGGGTGCTCGCGCCGTTCCCCGCGCCCCTTACAGGGCGCTCACGCCGACGGCGGCCAGTACTCCCAGCCCGTCGAGCACGGGGCCCGGTGGCCGGGCCGAGACGGAGGGGCCGGTCGCGGCCGTGTAGCCGTCCGGGCGCACCAGCACCCAGCCGCCGTGCGTCAGGCCGAGGGCGGCGCGCAGCAGGCCACCCGGGTCGGGGAGCGGGAGCGGGCCGTCCACCGGGCCGTCGCCCCCGGTGTCCCTGGTGCCGTCCAGCGTCCGCACCCGTACCGGGTAACCCCGGGCGATCTCCCGCAGCGCGTCCAGCCCGGCCGTGTCCGCGTCGGCGGCGAGCAGTGTCCAGCCGGGGCGGCGCAGTTCGTCGAGGAAGTGCCGCCAGCCCTCGGACGCGGCGAGGCCCGCCGCGGTGACCCGTACGACCCGCGTGCCCGGCACGGGGCCGTCGGCGGGCGCGCCGGAGGCTTCGGCGGCGGCCAGCAGCCCGTCGGTGTAGTGCAGACCGAGCGCCGACATACCGCCCATGATCTTGCGCTGGATCCTGGACTTCACCGGCCGGAGTGTCCTGAGCACGGTGAAGACGGTCCGCAGCGCCGCCGCGGCGGTCCGGCTGCGCAACTGCACCAGGGCCGTGGCCATGCCGGTGGAGCGCAGCAGCTCCGCGCCGACCGGGACGCGTTCGGGGCCGTAGCTGTCGAGCACCGACTCCGCCGCCTCGCCGCGCACCACGGCGGCGAGCTTCCAGGCGAGGTTGACGGCGTCCTGGACGCCGGTGTTCATGCCCTGGCCGGAGGCGGGGCTGTGCACGTGGGCGGCGTCACCGGCGAGGAAGCAGCGCCCGGCGCGCATCCGGGGGATCATGCGCTGCTGGATGGTGAAGACGGAGACCCAGCTCGGCTCCTCGACCCGCACCGGGCGCCCGATGCCGGTACCGATCTTCTCGGCGAACCGGCGGGCCACCATGGCGTCGTCCCCGCCGTAGGACGTCTCGGCGGTGTCGAGCAGGCGCCACTTGCCCGGGTCGGGGAAGGGCACCATCATCACCGTGCCCCGAGGGGTCCGCATCCAGTGGATGGAGTCGCGCGGCAGGTCGCAGTGGACGACGGCGTCGGCGATGAGCCAGGTCTCGCTGGAGTCGCCGACCAGGTCGATGCCGAGCTGCTTGCGCACGGTGCTGTGCCCGCCGTCGCAGCCCACCAGCCAGTCGGCCGCGACGGTCTCCACCCGGCCGTCGGCGTGGGCGAGCCGGGCGGTCACGCCCGCGCCCGTGTCCTCGAACTCCGTGAGCCGCACGCCCCATTCGACGTCGACGCCGTACCGGGACGCGGCCGCGCGCAGCACTTCCTCGGTGATGACCTGGTCGACCATGAGCGTGAACGGGAAGCGGGTCGGCAGCCGGCTGTAGTCGGTGTCGAAGCGGATCAGGCGGCGGCCGTTCTGGTGCAGCGTGAAGTGCTCGACCCGCTGTCCGCGCGCCAGCAGTTCGTCCAGGACGCCCATCTGGTCGTACGTCTCCAGGGTCCTGGCGTGGTTGGCCAGGGCGCGGCTGGTGGTGGCGGGGCCCTGGGCGGCGTCGACGAGGCGGACTCGTACGCCGTGCCGGGCCAGTTCGTGGGCGGCGCTCAGGCCGACCGGACCGGCGCCGACGATCAGGACCTGCGGGGCCTGCGGGGCGGACGAGGTGCCTGTGGTGCCTGTGATGCCTGTGATGCCGCTCATGCAGTCCGCTCCTCGGCGCCGTGCTTGGCCGCCTTCCACCAGCCGGGGTTGTCGCGGTACCAGGCGACGGTGTCGGCGAGCCCCTGCGCGAAGGAGACGCGCGGCTCGTAGCCCAGCTCCTCGCGGATCTTGGTCTCGTCCAGGGCGTACCGCAGGTCGTGGCCCTTGCGGTCGGCGACGTGCCGCACGCTGCTCCACTCGGCGCCGCACAGGTCGAGGATCCGCTGCGTCATCTGGCGGTTCGTCAGCTCGTTGCCGCCGCCGACGTTGTAGATCTCGCCCGCGCGGCCGCCGGTGAGGACCAGCTGGATGGCCCGGCAGTGGTCGTCCACGTGCAGCCACTCGCGCACGTTGGTGCCGTCCCCGTAGAGCGGCACCCCCTCACCCTCCAGGAGGTTGGTGACGAACAGCGGGATGAGCTTCTCGGGGTGCTGGTAGGGGCCGTAGTTGTTGGAGCAGCGGGTGATCGACACGTCCAGGCCGTGGGTGCGCCAGTAGGAGCGGGCGATCAGGTCGGAGGCCGCCTTGGAGGCCGCGTAGGGGGAGTTGGGCAGCAGCGGCCACTCCTCCGTCCACGCGCCCCGCTCGATCGATCCGTACACCTCGTCCGTGGAGACGTGCACGACGCGCCGCACGCCGGTGGCGAGAGCGGCGTCCAGCAGGGTCTGGGTGCCGCCCACGTTGGTGTGGACGAACGCGGCGGCCGACTCCACGGAGCGGTCCACGTGCGACTCGGCGGCGAAGTGCACCACCGCGTCGTGGCCGGGCAGCAGGTCGAGCAGGAGCGCGCGGTCGGTGATGTCGCCGTGTACGAAGTCCAGGCGCGGGTGGGAGGCCGGGAGGTTGGCGCGGTTGCCCGCGTAGGTCAGCTTGTCGACCACGGTGACGCGTGCGTCCGTGTACCCCTCGTACCCCCCAAGGCCCTCGTAGCCGCCTGCCAGCAGGGTGCGGACGTAGTGGGAGCCGATGAAACCGGCCCCTCCGGTGACGAGGATTCTCATGCCGCGACCTCCACGCGGGTGTGATCGCCGACCACCAGGCGGTGGTGGCTGCCGAGTTCGGAGCCGCTGACGGCGGCGGAGCGGCCGAGCAGCGAACCGCGCAGGCCGCCCACGTGGGAGACCGTCGCGCCGTCCAGGACGATCGAGTACTCCAGCCGGGCGCCGGTCAGGACGCAGTCGCGGCCGATGGTGGTGTGCGGGCCGATGCGGCTGTCCTCGATGACCGTGCCCGCGCCGACGATGGCCGGGCCCTCGATGACCGAGCGCACGACGCGCGCGCCCGGCTCGACGACGACCGCGCCGATGAGCGTGGACCGCGCGTCGACCTCGCCGGCCACCGAACGCTCGACGCCGTCGAGGAGTTCGCGGTTGCACTCCAGTACGTCGTCGACCTTGCCGGTGTCCTTCCAGTAGCCCGCGTACTCGTGGGCGCGCACCTCGTGACCCTCGGAGAGCAGCCACTGCACGGCGTCCGTGATCTCCAGCTCGCCGCGGGCGCTCGGCGCGATGGCGGCGACGGCCTCGTGGACGGCGGCGGTGAAGAAGTACACGCCGATCAGCGCGAGGTTGCTGCGCGGCTCCGCGGGCTTCTCCACCAGGCGCCGCACCGCGCCCGCGCCGTCGACCTCCGCGACACCGAACGCGCGCGGGTCGGCGACCTTCTGCACGACGACCTGCGCGGCCGGGCGCCCGGCACGGAACGCGTCGGCGGCCTCGCGCACGCCCTGCGGCAGCATGTTGTCGCCCAGGTACATCACGAAGTCGTCGTCGCCCAGGAAGTCCTTGGCCAGGGTGACGCAGTGGGCGAGCCCGAGCGGCGCCTCCTGGCGGAGGTAGGTGATGCGCACGCCGAGCCCGGACCCGTCGCCGAACACGGCGGCGATCGCCGGTTCGTGGTCGCCGACGATGATGCCGATCTCGGTGACGCCCAGGTCCTTGATGTTGTCCAGGACGTGCTCCAGGACGGGCTTGTTGGCGATCGGGATGAGCTGCTTGGGCATCGAGTAGCTGAACGGTCGCAGACGGGTTCCGGTCCCGCCCGACAGCACCAGAGCTTTCATGGGTCCTCTTCTCACCGTGTTCCGGGAGCCAGCGCCTGGGGGACAGGCGGACAGCGAGACCTTCGGCGGGGGCACTGGAGGATTCCTCGATTGCCACCGGTGTCCGGCGCCTTCTCCCCCGTCCCGGCCCTCGGAACGCCTGGTGGGGCCCCGGATTCCCTCGCGTGCCCCCGGCTCGACCCGGACTCCAGCCCCGGCCCCGACGATGAGCCCGTCGGACCTACGGGAGGAGAGTCATGCGTTGGGACGGCATCCACATCGCCGCGGTGGGCAGCTGGCTGCCCGAGCCGGTGCCCGCCGAGCGGGCGGTGCGCGAGGGCGGCTACGACGCCGAGCGGTGCGCCACGCTCGGCTATGTCTCCGCGCTGGTCGCGGACGACGTGGCGCCGCCGGACATGGCGGTGCGCGCGGCCCGCAGCGCACTTGAGCGGTCCGGTGTCGCGCCCGCCGAGTTCAGTCTGCTGCTCCACGGCAGCCTGTGGTTCCAGGGCCTGGACATCTGGCCCACCGCGTCGTACGTCGCCGCCCGCACGGTGGGGCGCACGGTGCCCGCCATGGACGTGCAGCAGCGCTGCAACGTCGGGCTCGGCGCGATCGAGATGGCCGCCGCCCATCTGACGGCGGGTGTGCGGCCCGGGACCGCCGCGATGGTCACCACGGCCGACCGGTGGGCGGGCCCCGCCGTCGACCGCTGGAACCTGCACGACTCGAACGTCTACGGCGACGGCGGCACCGCCCTCGTGCTCTCCCGCGCGGGCGGGTTCGCCCGCCTGCTGTCCACCGTCACGGCGGCGGACAACTCCCTGGAGGGCGCCACCCGGGGCGACGAGCCGTTCCGCACCGCGTCACCGGCCGCCACCGAGCCCATCGACCTCATCGGGCGCGCCCGCGCGCACCGGGCCGAGCAGAGCGCGGCGGGCGCCGACCCGACCGCGCTCGTCTTCCGCTTCGCCCGCACGATGATCGCCGCGAAGACGGCGGCGCTGGCCGACGCGGGCCTGAGCACCGGCGACCTCGCGCGCGTCGTCGTCCCCGCCACCGGGCGCAACCCCGGCGACCACCAGCTGCACGACGTCCTCGACGTCCCGGAGCAGCTGACGACATGGGACTTCGGCCGCCGCACGGGGCACGTCGGCGGCGGCGACTGGGCGGCGGGCCTGGAGCACCTGGTGACGACGGGGGCCGTCGCGGCGGGCGACCGCGTACTGCTGTTCGGCGGCGGCGCCGGTTACACCTGCACGGCCGCAGTCCTGGAGATCACCGATGTGCCGAGCTGGTGACGAACGAAGAGGTGGGCAGACCATGACGCAGACCAAGGCTCCGGCCCCGGCGCAGGCCCCGGCCCGGACCCAGCCCCAGCCCCAGCC
>NZ_WMBF01000044.1:0-23584 GCF_019400875.1 Streptomyces anatolicus
CCCCCGGCCCGCCCCCGCCTCAGCCGATATCCAGCGGATCCACCCGGATCCGTACCGCCTCGGTGCCGCCCTCTCTGGCTCCCTTGGCGCCCCGGGCCATCCGCGCCGCCTGTGCCGTCTTCAGGGCCGCTGCCAGGGCGGCGCCGCTTCCCGGGGGAACCCGGATCAGCACCCGTTCCCACTGCTCGCCGACCGGCGCCGCACCGGGGCGGCGGGCAGGGCCGGGGCCCGCGTCCCGTACCGGCACGGGGCCCAACACCACCGCGTCCGGCGGCAGTTCGGCACCGGCGAGGAACCCCGCAAGCGCCTCCGGCGGACCGGAGACCGCCGCCATCCGCGACACCGGCGGAAATCCCAGCTCGGCCCGCTCCGACAGCTCCCGTACCGCGTGCCCCACGGGGTCCCACCGCACGAGCGCCTGGACGGGCCTCAGCGTCGGCTCGGCGACGACCACCACGGTGCCGCCCGCCCCCTGGGGACGTACGAGCGAGGACGCCGCCATCCACCGCCGCAGCGCGTCCTCCCCCGCCCGCAGGTCGGGCCGCCCGAGCATCGCCCAGCCGTCCAGGAGCAGCGCCGCCGCATAGCCGCCCTCGGCGACGGGCTCGGCGCCCGGCGTACTCACCACGAGCGCGGGCGCCCCCGGCACCGTGTCAAGCACCTGCTCACGCCCCGAGGTCCGCACCGGCACTGCCGGAAACGCCCGTCCCAGCTCCTCGGCGGTCCGCTTCGCCCCCACGACCTGAGCCCGCAGCCGGAAACCGCCGCAGGAGCCGCAGTGCCACTCGGCCTCCGCCACCCCGCACCACCCGCACCGCAGGGCCGCCCCGCCCTCCTGCGCCTCCAGCGGCCCGGCACACCGGCGGCAGCGCGCGGGCTCCCGGCACCGCTCGCACGCCAGCCGGGGCACATATCCGCGCCGGGGCACCTGCACCAGAACGGGCCCGTGCTTCAGCCCCTCCCGGACGACCTTCCAGGCGAGCGTCGGCAGCCGCGCGGCCCGCGCCGCCTCGTCCCGCGCCAGGTCCCCGTCGCCCACGGTCCGCACGAGCGGCGCCGCCCCCCGCACCTGCTCGCGGTCGGCGACGAGCGGCGCGGCCCAGCCGGTCTCGACGAGCTGCGCGGCCTCGACCGTGCAGCTCCAACTCCCCAGCAGGAAGCCGCACTTGTCCCGCGCGGCGCGCAGCTCCAGGACCTCCCGCACATGCGGGAAGGGAGCGTGGTCATCGCTGTGGTTGGGGTCCCCGTCGTCCCAGATGACGACGAGCCCCAGATCCCGTACGGGCGCGAACATGGCGGCCCGCGTCCCGACGACGGCCCGCACCGCCCCGCGCCGCACGGAAAGCCACTCCCGATAGCGCCGCTCCTGCCCGGCGTCCGCGGTCAGCAGCGCTTGCTGCCCCTCGCCGAGGAGCGCCGTGAGCGCGGCGTCCACGCGCGCGGCGGGCCGCCCGGTCGGCACCACGACGAGCGCCCCCCGCCCCGAGGCCAGCGTGGCCTGCACGGCGCGCGCGATCTCCTCGGCCCACTGCGGCCCCGGCAGCGCGGTCCACACCGCGCGGGGCGACCCGCCCGAGGCCAGCGCCCCGACGAAGTCGGCCCCGTGCCCATAGCGCCGCCAGGTGCCCGGGTCGGGCGCCGCCGGCGGGGCGGGAGGCGCGGACGCCGCCCGCGACTCGGCGCGCCCGTGCCGGGGCGGGATCGCCAGCTGCAGCACATCGGCGAGGCTGCCCGCATAGCGGTCGGCGACCGCACGGGCCAGCTCCAGCAGACCGGGGTCGAGCACCGGCTCCGGGGAGACGACCTGGGCCAGCGCGGCCAGCGGCCCGGTGTACTCGCTCTCGGCCCGCCGCTCAACGATGAACCCGTCGATGAGCCCACCGCCCTCACGCCGCCCCTCGCGCACGTTCCGCGACCCGGCGCCGAACCGCACCCGGACCCGCACCCCGGGCCTGGCGACCTCGTCCAGCTCCTCCGGGACCGCGTAGTCGAAGTACCGGTCGAGGTGCAGCACGCCCTTGTCGACGAGGACCCGCGCCACCGGCAGCTCCTTGGCCAGCGCGGCCCCCCGCCACGTCCGGGGCTTGGCCCGCGGCACCTTGGCCTTGCGCACACTGTCCCGGATCAGCGCGAGCTGCTCGGGCTCGGGCACCCCGCCCCCGGCACCCTCGCCCGCATCCGCCCCATTCTCCCTGCTCACAGCAGCATTCCTACCAGACCGCTCTGACACCGCCGCAAGCACGGCGAAGGCCCGGCACCCCGCGAGGGGTACCGGGCCTCAAGAGCCGGAGCGCCGGGGAACTACAGCCCCGCCGCCTTCCGCAGCGCCTCCACGCGGTCCGTGCGCTCCCACGTGAAGTCGGGGATCGCCCGGCCGAAGTGGCCGTACGCGGCGGTCTGCGAGTAGATCGGGCGGAGCAGGTCGAGGTCGCGGATGATCGCGGCCGGACGCAGGTCGAAGACCTCGCTGATGGCGGTCTCGATCTTGTCCGTGTCGACCGTGGCCGTACCGAAGGTCTCCACGAAGAGACCGACCGGCTCGGCCTTGCCGATGGCGTACGCCACCTGGACCTCGCAGCGGGCCGCGAGACCGGCCGCCACCACGTTCTTCGCGACCCAGCGCATCGCGTACGCCGCGGAGCGGTCGACCTTCGACGGGTCCTTGCCCGAGAAGGCACCGCCGCCGTGGCGGGCCATGCCGCCGTACGTGTCGATGATGATCTTGCGGCCGGTCAGACCGGCGTCGCCCATCGGGCCGCCGATCTCGAAGCGGCCGGTGGGGTTGACGAGGAGGCGGTAGCCCTCGGTGTCCAGCTTGATGCCGTCGTCGAGGAGCGCCTTCAGCTCGGCCTCGACCACGAACTCGCGGATGTCGGGGGCGAGCAGCGAGTCCAGGTCGATGTCGCTCGCGTGCTGCGAGGAGACCACGACCGTGTCGAGGCGGACGGCCTTGTCGCCGTCGTACTCGATGGTGACCTGGGTCTTGCCGTCGGGGCGCAGGTAGGGAATGGTCCCGTTCTTGCGCACCTCGGACAGGCGCCGCGAGAGGCGGTGCGCCAGGTGGATCGGGAGCGGCATCAGCTCGGGCGTCTCGTCGCAGGCGTAGCCGAACATCAGGCCCTGGTCGCCCGCGCCCTGCTTGTCCAGCTCGTCCTCATCGCCCTCGACGCGCTTCTCGTACGCCGTGTCGACGCCCTGCGCGATGTCGGGGGACTGCGAGCCGATGGACACCGACACGCCACAGGAGGCGCCGTCGAAGCCCTTCTTCGAGGAGTCGTAACCGATCTCGAGGATCTTGTCGCGCACGAGCTGCGCGATCGGCGCGTACGCCTTCGTCGTGACCTCGCCGGCCACGTGGACGAGGCCGGTGGTGATCAGCGTCTCCACGGCGACCCGGGACGTCGGGTCCTCCCGCAGAAGCGCGTCGAGAATGGTGTCGCTGATCTGGTCAGCGATCTTGTCGGGGTGACCCTCGGTCACAGACTCCGAGGTAAAGAGGCGCCGGGACACATCGCTCCCTGTGGTTGCAGCGGCTGCTGGCTGATCATTGGTGAACGGCCGGGAGCTGCGCCCGACGTCGTTCGAGACCAGTTTATCGGTCACACTCGCCCGCCGGACCACATGTCTCGCCACTTGGGAGCCCTGTGACCTGCGGCACTGCATTGTGCGGTACGACGATCAGTCTCCACCAGAGGGTCTCACGCCCCATTTCCACGGGTTTGAGGCCTCTGGTGGAACGAAAATGACATTGAGCACCGGCGATGGTGATCCGGTCAAGTAACGAGTCGCATTGTGGCCCAGTTCCGCCGAGAGGCGAAAGAAGGCAGAAGAAGCCGAAAGGCGCGCCGGCCGGAGCCGGAAGGGAACGCTCCGCCGACGCGTGCGTCAGGGAAGCCGCGCGGCGACCAGATCCCAGACCGTGTCGGCCAGCGCCTCCTTCGGGCCGTACGGCACCGGCGTCTCGCTGCCGTCCGCGCCGAGGACCACGGCCTCGTTCTCCTCGGAGCCGAAGGTCTTGCGCTCACCGACCTCGTTGACGACCAGCAGGTCGCAGCCCTTGCGGGCGAGCTTGGCCCGGCCGTTGGCGAGGACGTCGTCCGTCTCGGCGGCGAAGCCGACGACCACCTGGGCGGGGCGCGGCCTGTCCCCCGCGAGCTCGGCGAGGATGTCGGGGTTGCGGACCAGGGTGAGGGGCGCCGGTTCCTGGCCGTCCTTCTTCTTGATCTTCCCGGCCGCGTACGTCTCGGGGCGGAAGTCGGCCACCGCGGCCGCCATCACGACGGCGTCGGCGTCGGCCGCCGCCTTCAGGACGGCCTCGCGCAGCTGCACGGCGGTGCCGACCGGCACCACGTCGACGCCGGCCGGGTCGGGCAGCGCGGCGTTCGCCGCGACGAGCGTGACCCGGGCGCCCCGCGCCGCCGCGCTGCGGGCGAGCGCGTAGCCCTGCTTGCCGGAGGAGCGGTTGCCGAGGAAGCGGACCGGGTCGAGGGGTTCACGGGTGCCGCCCGCGCTGACCACCACATGGCGCCCCGCGAGGTCCCGCGCCAGGTCGCCGCGGGCGAGGACGCGGCGTACGACCTCGAACAGCTCGGCGGGCTCGGGGAAGCGGCCCTTGCCGGTGTCGACGCCGGTCAGCCGGCCGACGGCGGGCTCGATGACGAGGGCGCCGCGCCGCCGCAGGGTGGCGACGTTCTCCTGGGTGGCCGGGTGCTCCCACATCTCCGTGTGCATGGCCGGGGCGAAGACCACCGGACAGCGCGCGGTCAGGAGCGTATTGGTGAGCAGGTCGTCGGCGAGGCCGTGGGCCGCCTTGGCGAGCATGTCGGCGGTGGCGGGGGCGACGATCACGAGGTCGGCCTGCTGACCGATGCGGACGTGCGGCACCTCGTGGACGTCGGACCAGACCTCGGTCGAGACCGGGTGGCCGGAGAGCGCGGACCAAGTCGCGGCGCCGACGAAGTGCAGCGCCGACGCGGTCGGCACCACGCGCACGTCGTGGCCCGACTCGGTCAGCCGCCGCAGCAGCTCACACGCCTTGTAGGCGGCGATGCCACCGCTGACCCCCAGAACGACCTTGGGCTTGCTCACCCGTGCCTCCCCGCACTCGGATCTCCGCACCCGGAGACGTACGACTCCATGACACACCACAGGCCCGGCAGTCGCGCTGCCGGGCCTGTGGCGAAAGAACGGAACAACGCCTACTGGGCGGGGCCCTCGATGGCCTCGGACGTCAGCAGGCCCGCGTTGATCTCGCGGAGCGCGATCGAGAGCGGCTTCTCGTGGACGTGGGTGTCCACCAGGGGGCCGACGTACTCCAGGAGGCCCTCACCGAGCTGCGAGTAGTACGCGTTGATCTGGCGCGCGCGCTTGGCGGCGTAGATCACGAGGCTGTACTTCGAGTCGGTGGCTTCGAGCAGCTCATCAATCGGCGGGTTGATGATGCCCTCGGGCGCGGTGATGGAAGAGGACACTCTTCGCCTTCCGATGGGGTCAAGACCAGAAGGGTCAAGACAGGGGTAAAGATCAAAGAACTTTCATCAAGGCTAGCAGCTCGCGCGCCACGTCCTCGACGGAGGTGTTGACCAGGGTCGTGTCGAACTCGGCCTCGGCGGCCAGCTCGATCTTGGCGGCTGCCAGCCTGCGCTCGATCACCTCGGGTGCCTCGGTCCCCCGGCCGGTGAGCCGGCGGACCAGCTCGTCCCAGCTCGGCGGGGCGAGGAAGACCAGCTGCGCCTCGGGCATCGACTCGCGCACCAGACGGGCGCCCTGGAGATCGATCTCCAGGAGGACGGGCTCGCCCGCCTCCAGGCGCTCGATCACCGCGCGGCGCGGGGTGCCGTAGCGGTTGCCCGCGAACTCGGCCCACTCCAGCAGCTCGCCGTTGGCGATGAGCTTGTCCATCTCGTCGTCGGAGACGAAGAAGTACTGGACACCGTGCTTCTCACCGGGGCGCGGCTTGCGCGTGGTGGCCGAGACGGAGAGCCAGACGTCGGGGTGTTCTTTGCGCATATGGGCGACGACCGTGCTCTTGCCGACCCCGGAGGGGCCGGAGAGCACGGTCAGCCGCGGACGTACGTCCGGGGGTACGGGGGTCGTCCCCCGGGATGTTGCAGCCATGCAGCGATTATCCAGGTTCTCAGGAGTGCCTGAGAACGTCAGGCAGCGCCACCGCCGAACTCGCGCTCAAGAGACGCGATCTGGTTGGAGCCGAGACCGCGCACACGGCGGCTCTCGGAGATGCCAAGACGCTCCATGATCTGCTTGGCGCGGACCTTGCCCACGCCCGGCAGGGACTCCAGGAGGGCGGAGACCTTCATCTTGCCGATGACATCGTTCTCCTGGCCCTGCTTGATGACCTCGTGAAGCGAGGCACCGGAGTGCTTGAGTCGATTCTTGACCTCGGCCCGCTCCCGGCGAGCCGCGGCGGCCTTTTCGAGCGCGGCTGCGCGCTGTTCAGGGGTAAGGGGCGGAAGAGCCACGCCTACGTCACCTCGGATGTCGAACTGTCGGATACGGACCGGTGAGGAACCTAGTCGCCCCACACCTGGGGAGCAACGTGCAACGCGCTCGCCCGTTGACTCCCTCGGAGACTAGCGGCCATGGCCGCTGGAGTCAGCGAGAACAGACGAAAAGTCCTGGTCAGCCTCTGTCGAGCCGTACATATCGGGCAATTCGCCCGCCATTTTGGCTGGTGGACAGTCGGCGGGACCCGCGCGCGGGTCCCGCCGCCCCGTTCAGGCCGCTCCGGCGGCGGCCCGGATCTCGTCCGCGAAGCGCTCCGCGGCCTCCCGCAGGCCCGCGGCGTCGGGTCCGTACCGCAGGACGCCCCGGCTGACGCTCGGCACCACGTTGCGCACGGCCGCGCCGAAGACGCCCGGCAGATCGGCCGGGGTCGCGCCCTGCGCCCCGATGCCGGGGGCGAGCAGCGGGCCGTTGATGTCGAGGTCGTACGACGAGAGGTCGCCGAGCGTCGCGCCGACGACCGCGCCGAAGGAGCCGAGGGGTGCCTGTCCGGCGTTCTCGGCGGCGAGGTGGCCAAGGACGGTGGCCGCGACCGTACGGCCGTCCTCGCGCAGCGCGTGCTGCACCTCGGCGCCCTCGGGGTTGGAGGTGAGGGCGAGCACGAAGAGCCCGGCGCCGTTCTCGCGCGCGAGTTCCACGGCCGGCTGCAGCGAGCCGTATCCGAGGTAGGGCGAGACCGTGAGCGCGTCGCTGAACAGCGGCGAGTCCGTGTGCAGGAAGGTCTCGGCGTACGCGGCCATGGTCGAGCCGATGTCGCCGCGCTTGGCGTCCATGACGACCAGGGCACCGGCCTCGCGCAGCTCCGCGACGGCCTTCTCCAGTACGGCGATGCCCCGCGAGCCGAAGCGCTCGAAGAACGCGCTCTGCGGCTTGAAGACGGCGACGGTCCCGGCCAGCGCCTCGACGACGGTCCGGGTGAACCGCTCCAGGCCCGCGATGTCGTCGTTCAAGTCCCACGCGGACAGCAGCGAGGCGTGCGGGTCGATGCCGACGCAGAGCGGGCCGCGCTCGTCCATGGCGCGGCGCAGGCGCGTGCCGAACGGCTCAAGGGCAGTCATGCGGACTTCCTCACGTCGGCGCCGACGGCGTCGGCGAGGGTGGCGTACGGGCTCGTGCGCAGGCGTGCGGCGAGGCCCTTGTGGATCGCGCGGCCCCAGAACGGCCCTTCGTAGATGAAGGCGCTGTAGCCCTGCACCAGGGTGGCGCCCGCGAGGATGCGCTGCCAGGCGTCCTCGGCGTTCTCGATGCCGCCGACGCCCACGAGCGTGATGCGGTCGCCCACGCGCGCGTAGAGGCGGCGCAGGACCTCCAGGGAGCGCGCCTTGAGGGGCGCCCCGGAGAGCCCGCCGACCTCCTCGATCAGCAGGGGCGGGGAGGTCAGACCAAGGCTCTCGCGCGCGATGGTGGTGTTCGTGGCGATGATGCCGTCCAGGCCGAGTTCCACGGCGAGGTCCGCGACGGCGTCGATGTCCTCGTCCGCGAGGTCGGGAGCGATCTTCACCAGGAGCGGTACGCGACGGCCCTCGACGCTGCGGTCGGCGGCCTCGCGCACGGCGGTCAGCAGGGGCCGCAGCGACTCGGTGGCCTGGAGGTTGCGCAGACCCGGGGTGTTCGGGGACGAGACGTTGACGACCAGGTAGTCGGCGTGGCGGGCCAGGCGCTCGGTCGACTTCACGTAGTCGGCGGCGGCCTCCTCCTCGGGGACGGCCTTGGTCTTGCCGATGTTGACGCCCACGACGGTCTTGAAGACGGGCCTGCGGGAGGCCAGGCGCTCGGCGACGGCGGCCGAACCGTCGTTGTTGAAGCCCATGCGGTTGATCAGCGCGCGGTCCGGGACGAGGCGGAACAGCCGCTTCTTGGGGTTGCCGGGCTGCGGCTCCCCGGTGACGGTGCCGATCTCGATGTGGTCGAAGCCGAGCATCGACATGCCGTCGATCGCGACGGCGTTCTTGTCGAAGCCCGCGGCGAGCCCGAAGGGGCCGTGCATCCGCAGCCCGAAGGCCTCGGTGCGCAGCTCCTTGTGGCGGGGGGCGAGGGCGGCGGCGACGAAGGTGCGCAGGACCGGGACGCGGGCCGCGAGGCGGATCCAGCGGAAGGCCATGTGGTGGGCCTGCTCGGGGTCCATGCGCTGGAAGACGAGGTGGAAGAAGAGCTTGTACATGTTCGATGTCCTCAGAAAGGGCCTCACAAAGAGGGGGACACCGTTTCCGGTGTCCCCCTCAGGGCTGCTAGTCGCGGGCCGCGGTCAGGCGTTCCGCGTGTTCCTGGAGTGAGCGCACGCCCACGTCCCCGCGGCCCAGCGCGTCGATGCCCTGGACGGCGGCGGCGAGCGCCTGAACCGTCGTGAGGCACGGCACGGAGCGCGCCACGGCCGCCGTACGGATCTCGTAGCCGTCGAGGCGGCCGCCGGTGCCGTAGGGGGTGTTGACGATGAGGTCGACGCCGCCGTCGTGGATGAGCTGGACGATGGTCTTCTCGCCGTTCGGGCCCTCGCCCTCGGACTGCTTGCGCACGACGGTGGCGTTCAGGCCGTTGCGCTTGAGCACCTCGGCCGTGCCGGAGGTGGCGAACAACTCGAAGCCGTGCGCGACCAGTTCGCGCGCCGGGAAGATCATCGAGCGCTTGTCGCGGTTGGCGACGGAGATGAAGGCGCGGCCCTTGGTCGGCAGCGGACCGTAGGCGCCCGCCTGCGACTTGGCGTACGCGGTGCCGAACACCGAGTCGATGCCCATGACTTCACCGGTGGAGCGCATCTCCGGGCCGAGGACGGTGTCGACGCCGCGCCCGTGGATGTCGCGGAAGCGCGACCACGGCATGACGGCCTCCTTGACGGAGATCGGCGCGTCCATGGGCAGCGTGCCGCCGTCGCCGTGCTTGGGCAGCATGCCCTCCGCGCGCAGCTCGGCGACGGTCGCGCCCAGCGAGATCCGGGCGGCGGCCTTGGCCAGCGGCACCGCGGTCGCCTTCGAGGTGAAGGGGACCGTGCGCGAGGCGCGCGGGTTGGCCTCGAGGACGTACAGGATGTCGCCCGCCATCGCGAACTGGATGTTGATCAGGCCGCGGACGCCGACGCCCTTGGCGATGGCCTCCGTGGAGGCGCGCAGGCGCTTGATGTCGAAGCCGCCGAGGGTGATCGGGGGCAGCGCGCACGCCGAGTCGCCGGAGTGGATGCCGGCCTCCTCGATGTGCTCCATGACACCGCCGAGGTACAGCTCCTGGCCGTCGTAGAGCGCGTCGACGTCGATCTCGATCGCGTCGTCCAGGAAGCGGTCGACGAGGACCGGCCGCGAGGGGCTGATCTCGGTCGACTCCTCGATGTAAGAGGCGAGGCGGATCTCGTCGTACACGATCTCCATGCCGCGGCCGCCGAGCACGTACGACGGGCGTACGAGGACGGGGTAGCCGATCTCGTCGGCGATCGCCTTGGCCCCGGCGAAGGTGGTGGCGGTGCCGTGCTTCGGCGCGGGCAGCCCGGCCTCCGCGAGCACCTGGCCGAAGGCGCCGCGGTCCTCGGCGGCGTGGATGGCCTCGGGCGGGGTGCCGACGACAGGCACGCCGTTGTTCTTGAGCGCCTGTGCGAGGCCCAGCGGGGTCTGGCCGCCGAGCTGGACGATGACGCCCGCGATCGGGCCGGCCTGTGCCTCGGCGTGCACGATCTCCAGGACGTCCTCCAGGGTGAGCGGCTCGAAGTAGAGCCGGTCGGAGGTGTCGTAGTCCGTGGAGACGGTCTCGGGGTTGCAGTTGACCATGATGGTCTCGTAGCCCGCGTCGCTCAGCGCGAAGGAGGCGTGGACGCAGGAGTAGTCGAACTCGATGCCCTGGCCGATGCGGTTCGGGCCGGAGCCCAGGATGATCACCGCGGGCTTCTCGCGCTCGGCGACCTCGGACTCCTCGTCGTACGAGGAGTAGAAGTACGGCGTCTTCGCGGCGAACTCCGCGGCGCAGGTGTCGACCGTCTTGTAGACCGGGCGCACGCCGAGGGCCTGGCGCACCTCGCGGACGACGTCCTCGCGCAGACCGCGGATCTCGGCGATCTGGGCGTCGGAGAAGCCGTGCCGCTTGGCCTCGGCGAGCAGGTCGGCGTCGAGGCGCTCGGTGGCGGCCAGCTCGTCCGCGATCTCCTTGATCAGGAAGAGCTGGTCGACGAACCACGGGTCGATCTTCGTGGCGTCGAAGACCTCCTCGGGGGTCGCGCCCGCGCGGATGGCCTGCATGACGGAGTTGATGCGGCCGTCGGTGGGGCGCACGGCCTCTTCGAGGAGCTGCTTCTTGTCGCCGGGCTCGCCCACGAACGTGAACTGCGAGCCCTTCTTCTCCAGCGACCGCAGCGCCTTCTGCAGGGCCTCGGTGAAGTTGCGGCCGATGGCCATGGCCTCGCCGACCGACTTCATGGTGGTCGTCAGGGTCGAGTCCGCCGAGGGGAACTTCTCGAAGGCGAAGCGCGGGGCCTTGACGACCACGTAGTCGAGGGTCGGCTCGAAGGAAGCCGGCGTCTTCTCGGTGATGTCGTTGGGGATCTCGTCGAGCGTGTAGCCGACGGCCAGCTTGGCGGCGATCTTCGCGATCGGGAAGCCGGTGGCCTTGGAGGCGAGCGCGGAGGACCGCGAGACACGGGGGTTCATCTCGATGACGATGACCCGGCCGTCCTCGGGGTTGACCGCGAACTGGATGTTGCAGCCGCCGGTGTCGACGCCGACCTCGCGGATGATCGCGATGCCGACGTCGCGCAGGATCTGGTACTCGCGGTCGGTCAGCGTCATCGACGGGGCGACGGTGATCGAGTCGCCGGTGTGCACGCCCATCGGGTCGAAGTTCTCGATGGAGCAGACGACCACGACGTTGTCGTTCTTGTCGCGCATCAGCTCCAGCTCGTACTCCTTCCAGCCGAGGATGGACTCCTCAAGGAGCACCTCGGTGGTCGGCGAGAGGGTCAGGCCCTGCCCGGCGATGCGGCGCAGCTCCTCCTCGTCGTGCGCGAAGCCGGATCCGGCGCCGCCCATGGTGAAGGAGGGGCGCACGACGACGGGGTAGCCGCCCAGCTCCTCGACGCCCTTGAGGACGTCGTCCATGGAGTGGCAGATGTACGAGCGGGCGGACTCGCCGTGCCCGATCTTCTGCTTGACCTCTTCGACGACGCCCTTGAAGAGGTCGCGGTCCTCGCCCTTGTTGATCGCCTCGACGTTGGCTCCGATCAGTTCGACGCCGTACTTCTCCAGGACGCCCTGCTCGTGCATGGAGATCGCCGTGTTGAGGGCCGTCTGGCCGCCCAGCGTCGGAAGGAGCGCGTCGGGCCGCTCCTTGGCGATGATCTTCTCGACGAACTCCGGGGTGATCGGCTCGACGTACGTGGCGTCGGCGATCTCCGGGTCGGTCATGATCGTCGCCGGGTTGGAGTTGACGAGGATGACGCGCAGGCCCTCGGCCTTCAGGACGCGGCACGCCTGGGTGCCGGAGTAGTCGAACTCGGCGGCCTGGCCGATGACGATCGGGCCGGAGCCGATGACCAGGACGGACTGGATATCGGTGCGCTTAGGCACGCTGGGCTCCTTCTGCGGTCATCAGGGATACGAAGCGGTCGAAGAGGTACGCGGCGTCGTGCGGACCGGCGGCCGCCTCGGGGTGGTACTGGACGCTGAACGCGGGCTGGTCGAGGAGCTGCAGCCCCTCCACCACCTGGTCGTTGAGGCACACGTGGGAGACCTCGGCGCGCCCGTAGGGGGTGTCGGAGACCTTGTCGAGCGGCGCGTCGACGGCGAAGCCGTGGTTGTGCGCGGTGACCTCGACCTTGCCGGTGGTGCGGTCCTGCACCGGCTGGTTGATGCCGCGGTGGCCGTACTTCAGCTTGTAGGTGCCGAAGCCGAGGGCGCGGCCGAGGATCTGGTTGCCGAAGCAGATGCCGAAGAGCGGCGTCCTGCGCTTGAGGACGGCGCCCATCAGCGCGACCGGTCCTTCGGCGGTGGCCGGGTCGCCGGGGCCGTTGGAGAAGAAGACTCCGTCGGGGGCGACGGCGTACACGTCCTCCTCGGTGGCGGTCGCGGGCAGCACGTGCACCTCGATGCCGCGCTCGGCCATCCGGTGCGGGGTCATGCCCTTGATGCCGAGGTCGATGGCGGCGACGGTGAACTTCTTCTCGCCGACGGCCGGGACGACGTAGGCCTCCTTGGTGGCGACCTCCTCGTACAGGCTCGCGCCCTTCATGTGGGGCTGCGCCTGGACGCGGGCGACCAGTTCGGCGTCGGCGGCCAGCGCCTCGCCGGAGAAGATCCCGGAGCGCATGGAGCCGCTTTCGCGCAGGTGGCGGGTGAGGGCGCGGGTGTCGATCCCGGAGATGCCGACTACGCCCTGCGCGACCAGCTCCTCGTCGAGGGAACGCCGGGAACGCCAGTTGGAGGGGACGCGGGCGGGGTCGCGGACCACGTAGCCGGAGACCCAGATGCGGCCCGACTCGTCGTCCTCGTCGTTCCAGCCGGTGTTGCCGATCTGGGGGGCGGTGGCGACCACGATCTGGCGGTCGTACGAGGGGTCGGTCAGCGTCTCCTGGTAGCCGGTCATGCCGGTGGAGAACACCGCTTCGCCGAAGGTTTCCCCCACGGCCCCGTAGGCACGGCCGCGGAAGATGCGGCCGTCCTCCAGGACGAGTACGGCGGGAGCCTTGTCGGCTCCCCGGGTGGAGGTCGTCATCGTGCGGTGCCTTCCGTCGTAGCGGTATTGATCATGGTGGTGATGGTCTCGACCCACTCGGCCTGCTCGGCCGCGTGGTCCGAGCGGAAGCCGGAGTCGATCAGCTTCTCGCCGTGTTCCCACGTGACGATCAGCAGGCCGCCCTCGGCGAGGACCTTCCCGGCGATGCCCTTGTCGAGGCGGGCCCCGCGCAGCTGGGCCACCGGGACGAAGAAGTCGGCGGCCCCGGGGCGCACGACGTCGAGTCCCGCGTCGGTGAGCGTCAGCTCCACCCGGCTGCGGGTGCCCAGGCCGTGCGCCACGATGCGGTCGAGCCACTGCCCCGCCGTGGTGGAGCCGTGGTAGCGGCCGCTCAGCTCAAGTCTCACCGGACCGGGCTCATCCGGCGCGGCAGGCAGCTCGGGCAGGTCGCCCTGGAGGGTGCCGCGCCACTTCCAGCCCTCGCGCATCAGCCAGTAGACGAGCGCGATGAAGAGCAGCAGTCCCACGACCCAGCCGAGCCGTGCGGCCCAGTCGGTCACGTCCGCCGATTCCTTCTCGGCGGCCAGTTGCACAAGAGATGTCACGCGAGCTTCCCGTCGACGAGCGTGGCCCGACCCCTGAGCCACGTGTGCGTGACGCGGCCCGGCAGCTCACGGCCCTCATAGGGAGTGTTGCGGCTGCGCGAGGCGAAGCTCGCGGGGTCCACTTCCCCACGGTAATCGGCGTCGACGAGGACGAGGTTGGCGGGCTCACCTGCCGAGACGGGTCGGCCGTGCCCGGTGGCCCCGCCGATCAGGGCGGGCTTGAAGGACATCCGGTCGGCGACCGCTTCCCAGGTCAGCAGCCCGGTCTCGACCATCGTCTGCTGGACGACCGAGAGAGCGGTCTCCAGGCCGACCATGCCCATGGCGGCCGCGGCCCACTCGCAGTCCTTGTCCTCGTGCGGGTGCGGTGCGTGGTCGGTGGCGACGATGTCGATCGTGCCGTCGGCGAGGGCCTCGCGCAGCGCCATGACGTCGCGCTCGGTGCGCAGCGGCGGGTTGACCTTGTAGACGGGGTTGTAGGAGCGCACCAGCTCGTCGGTGAGGAGCAGGTGGTGCGGGGTGACCTCGGCGGTCACGTCGATGCCGCGCGACTTGGCCCAGCGCACGATCTCCACGGACCCGGCGGTCGACAGGTGGCAGATGTGGACGCGGGACCCGACGTGCTCGGCGAGCAGCACGTCCCTGGCGATGATGGACTCCTCGGCGACGGCGGGCCAGCCGCCGAGGCCCAGTTCGGCGGAGACGACGCCCTCGTTCATCTGGGCGCCCTCGGTGAGCCGCGGCTCCTGGGCGTGCTGGGCGACGACGCCGCCGAAGGCCTTCACGTACTCCAGGGCGCGGCGCATCATGACCGCGTCGTCGACGCACTTGCCGTCGTCGGAGAAGACGGTGACCCCGGCGGCGGACTCGTGCATGGCGCCGAGCTCGGCGAGCTTCTTCCCCTCGAGGCCGACGGTGACGGCGCCGATGGGCTGTACGTCGCAGTAGCCGGACTCCTTGCCGAGGCGGTAGACCTGCTCGACGACGCCGGCGGTGTCGGCGACGGGGAAGGTGTTGGCCATGGCGAACACGGCGGTGTAGCCACCGGAGGCGGCGGCGCGGGTGCCGGTGAGGACGGTCTCGGAGTCCTCGCGGCCGGGCTCGCGCAGGTGGGTGTGGAGGTCGACGAGGCCCGGCAGGAGGACCTTGCCCCCGGCCTCGACGACGGTCGCGCCCTGGGCGGAGAGCCCCGTGCCCACGGCCTCGATGGTCTCGCCGTCGATGAGGACGTCCCGCGCCTCGCCGCCGAGCACCTTGGCACCACGGATCAGGATCTTGCTCATGGTTTTACTTCTCCTCGGAACCGGTGGGGCGGGTGTGCGTGACGGCGGGCTCGTTGCCGCCCAGGAGCAGGTAGAGGACGGCCATGCGGATGGAGACGCCGTTGGCGACCTGTTCGACGACCGTGCAGCGGTCGGAGTCGGCGACCCCGGCGGTGATCTCCATGCCGCGGACCATGGGGCCGGGGTGCATGACGATGGCGTGCTCGGGCATCTTCGCCATGCGCTCACCGTCCAGGCCGTAGCGGCGCGAGTACTCGCGCTCGGTGGGGAAGAACGCGGCGTTCATCCGCTCGCGCTGCACCCTCAGCATCATCACGGCGTCGGACTTCGACAGCACGCCGTCCAGGTCGTACGAGACCTCGCAGGGCCACCGCTCGACGCCGACCGGCACCAGCGTGGGCGGCGCGACCAGGGTGACCTCGGCGCCGAGGGTGTGCAGCAGGTCCACGTTCGAGCGGGCCACGCGGCTGTGCAGGACGTCACCGACGATGGTGATGCGCTTGCCCGCCAGGTCCTGGCCGAGGCCCGCGTCCGGCCCGATCAGGCGGCGGCGCATGGTGAAGGCGTCGAGCAGCGCCTGGGTGGGGTGCTGGTGGGTGCCGTCGCCGGCGTTGATGACGGCGGCGTCGATCCAGCCGGAGGTGGCGAGGCGGTAGGGCGCGCCGGAGGCGCCGTGCCGGACGACGACGGCGTCGACGCCCATCGCCTCCAGCGTCTGGGCGGTGTCCTTGAGGGATTCGCCCTTGGAGACCGAGGAGCCCTTGGCGGCGAAGTTGATGACATCGGCGGAGAGGCGCTTCTCGGCGGCCTCGAAGGAGATCCGGGTCCGGGTCGAGTCCTCGAAGAAGAGGTTGACCACGGTGCGGCCGCGCAGGGCGGGCAGCTTCTTGATCGGCCGGTCGGCCACCCGCGCCATCTCCTCGGCCGTGTCGAGGATGAGGACGGCGTCGTCGCGGGAGAGGTCGGCGGCCGAGATGAGGTGTCGCATCATCGGGGGTACTCCGGTGTGTGGAGGTCTGCGGGCGCGCGGAGGCGCAGGGCCGTGCCCTGGAGCCCGTGGGGGAGGAAGCCGGTCCTACGCGGAAGCGGGCTTGGCGCCGAGCAGCACGGCGTCGCGGCCGTCCTCCTCGGTGAGCTGGACCTTGACCGTCTCCCGCAGCGACGTGGGGAGGTTCTTGCCGACGTAGTCGGCGCGGATGGGCAGTTCGCGGTGGCCTCGGTCGACGAGCACGGCGAGCTGCACCGCGCGCGGGCGCCCGATGTCGTTCAGCGCGTCGAGGGCGGCCCGGATGGTGCGGCCGGAGAAGAGCACGTCGTCGACGAGGACGACCAGGCGGCCGTCGATGCCGTCACCGGGGATCTCGGTGCGGGCCAGCGCACGCGGCGGGTGCATGCGCAGGTCGTCGCGGTACATGGTGATGTCGAGGGAGCCGACCGGGATCTTGCGGCCGGTGATCTCCTGGAGCTTCTCGGCGAGCCGGCGGGCGAGGAAGACGCCGCGGGTGGGAATGCCGAGGAGGACCACGTCGTCGGCGCCCTTGGCGCGCTCGACGATCTCGTGGGCGATGCGGGTCAGCACCCGCGCGATGTCGGGCCCTTCGAGTACGGGGCGCGCTACGGCGGAGGAGTCTTTGGTGTCCTGCGTGTCCATATGAAACGGACCTCCTTCTCCGCCTCACGGGACGGACATTAAAGGACGTCGGAATTGCGCCAGCCAGACTACCAGTACTGATGACCGAACACTTCATCAGCCTCCACCGAAGGGGCGGTACGGACCATTCGGCTTGACGCAGGCAAGTAACGCTGCGTAACCTCACAGTGAGTTACCAGCCACGCGGCGGAGCCGCATGATTGTCGCAGCGTCCGGGGAGCTATATGTCCAGCGAATACGCCAAGCAGCTCGGGGCCAAGCTCCGCGCGATCCGCACCCAGCAGGGCCTTTCCCTCCACGGCGTCGAGGAGAAGTCCCAGGGACGCTGGAAGGCAGTCGTCGTGGGGTCGTACGAGCGCGGTGACCGTGCCGTGACCGTGCAGCGCCTCGCCGAGCTCGCGGACTTCTACGGCGTCCCCGTGCAGGAGCTTCTTCCTGGTACGGCTCCTGGTGGCGCCGCCGAGCCGCCGCCGAAGCTCGTCCTTGACCTGGAGCGCCTGGCCCACGTGCCGGCCGAGAAGGCGGGCCCCCTGCAGCGGTATGCCGCCACGATCCAGTCGCAGCGCGGTGACTACAACGGCAAGGTGCTCTCGATCCGCCAGGACGACCTGCGCACCCTCGCCGTCATCTATGACCAGTCCCCCTCGGTCCTGACCGAGCAGCTCATCAGCTGGGGCGTTCTGGACGCGGACGCGCGCCGCGCCGTCGCCCACGAAGAGGTCTGACCCCGCCGGACACTTCAGCAGAAACGTGCCGCCGCCGGTGGCCGCAGCCGAAAAGCTGTGGCCACCGGCGGCGGTTTTTCACATTCCCCTCGCAATTACCCCGTGCAAAAGCCGGTGCCGGGAAACGGCGGGAAACGGCGGGAAGCAGCCGGGAAAACCGACAGGGCCCGCAGCGGATTGCTGCGGGCCCTGTCGGGTGACGTGGAAGACGCCTTACTCCTCGTCCCGCCGCAGGGACGGCTTCAGGTCCTTGAAGCGTCCGAGCAGGCCGTTGACGAAGGACGGCGACTCGTCCGTGGAGAACTCCTTGGCGAGCTGGACCGCCTCGTCGAGGACGACCGCGTCGGGTGTCCCGTCGACCCAGACCAGTTCGTAGGCGCCGAGCCGCAGGATGTTCCGGTCGACGACCGGCATGCGGTCCAGGGTCCATCCGACGGCGTACTGCGAGATGAGTTCGTCGATGCGGCGCACATGCTGCGCGTACCCCTCGACGAGCTCCATCGTGTACTCGCTCACCGGCGGCTGCCGGGTGTCGGACCGCGAGTGGCGCACCCAGTCGGCGAGGACCGTCAGGACGTCCGTTCCGCGCTGGTCCGCCTCGAAGAGGATCTGGAAGGCGCGCTTGCGGGCCGTGTTACGAGCAGCCACGGTTAGCTGTTCACCCGGCCGAGGTAGTCGCTGGTGCGGGTGTCGACCTTGATCTTCTCGCCGGTGGTGATGAAGAGCGGCACCTGGATCTGGTGGCCGGTCTCCAGCGTGGCGGGCTTGGTGCCACCGGTGGAGCGGTCGCCCTGGACGCCCGGCTCGGTCTCCTGGATGACCAGCTCGACGGCGGCGGGCAGCTCGACGAAGAGCACCGCGCCCTCGTGCTGCGCGACTGTGGCGGTGAAGCCCTCGATCAGGAAGTTGGCGGCGTCGCCGACGGCCTTCTTGTCGACGTGCAGCTGGTCGTAGGTCTCCATGTCCATGAAGACGAAGTATTCGCCGTCCATGTAGGAGAACTGCATGTCGCGCTTGTCAATCGTGGCCGTCTCGACCTTGACACCGGCGTTGAACGTCTTGTCGACGACCTTGCCGGAGAGCACGTTCTTGAGCTTGGTGCGCACGAAGGCCGGGCCCTTGCCGGGCTTGACGTGCTGGAACTCGACGACGGACCAGAGCTGGCCGCCTTCGAGCTTGAGCACCAGGCCGTTCTTGAGGTCGTTCGTGGAAGCCACGGTTGCGGAATCTCCTGCACTGACTGACTGGTGGACGACCCCGGGCGGGCACGCGCGCTAGAGCGCGAGCAGTTCCTTGGTCGTGATGGTGAGTAGCTCGGGTCCGCCGTCCGCCTCGGGGCGCACGACGAGCGTGTCATCGATCCGGACACCACCCCGGCCAGGGAGGTGAACCCCCGGTTCGACGGTGACCGGCACGCAAGCGTCCAGTTTACCCATGGCCGAGGGCGCCAGCTGCGGGTCCTCGTCGATTTCGAGCCCCACACCGTGTCCGGTCAGCGGAGGGAGGTCATCCGCATGGCCCGCCAGGTCCAGTACGTGGCGTGCCGCGCGGTCCACGTCACGGCAGGCCGCACCGGGGAGAAGGGCCTCCCTGCCGGCCCGCTGAGCGGCGAAGACGAGGTCGTACAGCTCGATCTGCCAGTCCGCGGGGGACGTCCCGATGACGAACGTACGCCCGATCTCGCAGCGGTATCCGCGGTAACTCGCCCCGAGGCATACGGAGAGGAAGTCGCCCTCCTCCACCCGGCGGTCCGAGGGCCGGTGGGTGCCCTTGCCGGAGTTCGGGCCGGTGCCGACAGAGGTGGGGAAGGCGGGGCCGTCCGCGCCGTGGTCCACGAGCCGCCGCTCCAGCTCCAGGGCGAGATGCCGTTCGGTGCGCCCGACGAGGATGGATTCGAGCAGTTCGCCCAGCGCCTGGTCGGTGATCTCCGCGGCGATCCGCAGACAGGAGATCTCCTCCTCGTCCTTGACGTACCGCAGCTGCTCCACCGCCCCGCCGAGGTCCACGAGCCGCAGCCCCGGGGCGACCGAGCCGAGCGCCCGGTGCCGGGCGACCGTCAGATGGTGCTCCTCCACGGCCAGCGTCCCCGCTCCCTGGGCGGCGGCGAGCCTGGCTCCCGCGACGGCCGGATCGGCGCCGGGCGCGGGCAGCAGCCGCATCCGCAGCGCCTCGTCGGGCCGCCCCTCGCCGGGCTGCTCCCCGGGCGGGCGCCCGCACAGCAGGACGTCCTCGTCCTCACCCACCAGGAGCGCGGCACCCTCGGGCGCCACCCCGGCGAGATAGCGGACATTGGCGGGCCGGGAGACCAGCGCCACCGCACCGCCCCCGGCGGCACACCGCTCCCTCACCCGCTCCCTGCGGACCGCGTACACCTCTGACATGGGGCGAGCCTACGAGCGCCGCCCCGTCCCGGCCCGGCCAGCGCGTCCGACCGGGCGGTGGGCCGTGGGCACGGAGCTTCGGAAGACCCTCAGCACGCAGTACGGACGGGCCCCGGCACTACCACTGCGGCGGGCTCGCGATGGCTCGGGCCAGGACGTCGTCCAGGACGCGGGCCGTGGCGGGGACGTCCAGCTGGGAGTTGTCGATGATGGGCAGGCCCGAGCCGTACCACCCGGCCATGCGGCCGTGGATGCGGGCGACTTCCTCGTCGGTCAGGCGGCGGTTGCCGCTGCGCAGGGCGTTGCGCTCCAGGACGATCTCGAGGCCGGGCAGGAGCACGACGGGGAGCAGGCCGGGGCCGACATGCCGCTTCCAGCCGCCGAGGCCCACCACCGGGCGGTCGGGGAAGACGGCGTCGTCGAGGATGCACGATATGCCGTTCGCCAGGAAGTTCCGCGCGGCGAAGCCGCAGGTGCGGCGGGCCAGGCGGTACTGCGCCTCGGAGTGGTCGTTCCACCCGGACTGGGGGTCGGCGAAGCCCGAGCGCACCCATTCGCGTACATCATCGAGGCTGATGTGGGCCGTCGGCACGCGGCGGTGCTCGGCCCAGAACTTGGCGACGCTGGTCTTGCCCGCGCCCGCGGGGCCGATGAGCAGCACGGCGAGCGTCGTCGCGCCGGTGTCGGCCTGGGCCGTGCCCTGCGGGGGGCTCGGCATGGCGACGGGGCCGCCGGGCGGGAGCTGGATGTGCCCTGTGGTGTCCGGGTTCGGAGGGACCGGGCCGGGCCCGAGCTGAAGGGTCGCGGGGCCCTGGCTCCTCGGGTGCGGGGGCTGGCCCGGGGCCTGCGGCGCGGGTCCGGGGGCCTGCGGCGCGGGTCCGGGGGCCTGCGGCGCCGGTCCGGGGGCCGGCGGCACCTGCCCCGGCGCGTGCGGCGCGGGGCCGCCCGCGAAGCCCGGCGCGGGCGGCTGCGGGCCTCCCTGCGGGGCGGCGCCCGGAGGGAGAGAGCCCGGCGGGGCGGCGCTCGGTGGGACAGCGCCCTGCGGGGCGGCGCTCGGGTGATGTGCGGCCGGGGACCAGCCGGTGGCCGGTCCGTGCCCCGGCTGAGGGGGCGGCGGCAGCGGAGACCCCACTGCGTGCTGCATCCGGTGCCACTCCGTCTCGTGCGACTGACGCTGGTCGGGCGGCGGCCGGGCCGCCCGTTACCGAACGGTACCGTCCCCGGCCGCCGTTGTGTGAACGGCCGGGGAGGCCGTGAGGTGCCCGT
Source organism: Streptomyces anatolicus (assembly GCF_019400875.1). NCBI lineage: Bacteria > Bacillati > Actinomycetota > Actinomycetes > Kitasatosporales > Streptomycetaceae > Streptomyces > Streptomyces anatolicus. The sequence goes on from NZ_WMBF01000044.1 coordinate 21,076, forward strand.
GGCCCGTAAGAAGGCCACCAAAGCGCGCTACTGGCCGACTTCGCCGTACGCGGCGAGCAGCACCGCCGGGTCGGGCCCCTCCAGGACGGTCGGCTTGCCGAGGCCGTCCAGGACGATGAAGCGCAGCAGGTCACCGCGGGACTTCTTGTCGACCTTCATGGTCTCCAGGAGCTTGGGCCACTGGTCGTAGCGGTACGTCAGCGGCAGCCCGACCGACTCCAGGACCGTGCGGTGACGGTCGGCGGTGGCGTCGTCCAACCGGCCCGCCAGACGGCCGAGTTCGGCCGCGAAGTGCATGCCTACGGAGACCGCGGCGCCGTGCCGCCACTTGTAGCGTTCGTTCTTCTCGATGGCGTGCGCGAGGGTGTGCCCGTAGTTCAGGATCTCCCGCAGGCCCGCCTCCTTGAGGTCTCCGGAGACGACCTCCGCCTTGACCTTGATGGAGCGCTCCAAAAGCTCGGCGGTGTGCGGCCCCGCGGGCGTGCGCGCCGCCTGCGGGTCGGCCTCGATCAGCTCCAGGATCACCGGGTCGGCGATGAACCCGGCCTTGATGATCTCCGCGAGCCCGGAGACGTAGTCGTTCACCGGGAGCGAGTCGAGCGCCGCCAGGTCGCAGAGGACCCCGGCCGGCGGGTGGAAGGCGCCGACGAGGTTCTTGCCCTCGGCGGTGTTGATGCCGGTCTTGCCGCCGACCGCCGCGTCCACCATGCCGAGCACCGTGGTCGGTACGGCGACCCACCGCACCCCGCGCAGCCACGTCGCCGCCACGAACCCGGCGAGGTCGGTGGTGGAGCCGCCGCCGACGCCGACGATGACGTCGCTGCGCGTGAAGCCGGACTGGCCGAGGGCCTTCCAGCAGTACGCCGCGACCTCCGCCGTCTTGGCCTCCTCGGCGTTCGGCACCTGGATGGCGACGGCCTCGTACCCCTGGTCGGCGAGGTCCTGGCGGAGCGCGTCGCCGGTCTCGGCGAGCGCCTCGGGGTGGATCACGGCGACCCGCTTGGCCTGGTCGCCGATGAGGCCGGGCAGCTCGCCGAGGAGCTGCCGACCGACCAGGACCTCGTACGGATCCGTACCGGCGGTGCCGCCGACGTGGATACGGGTGGGGCTCTGCTCCGTCGTCATGCTTCCTTCAACTCCAGTGCGTCGAGGACCGCCTTGGCGACCTCTTCGGGGATACGGCCGTCGGTGGCGACGACCGCGCGGGCGACTTCGGCGTACAGATGGCGGCGGGCGTCCATCAGCTCGCGCCACTGCTTGCGCGGGTTGACGGCGAGCAGCGGGCGCGCCTGGTTGAGGCCGGTGCGCTTGACGGCCTCCTCGACATCCATCGAGAGGTAGACCACGGGGTGCGCGCTGAGCAGGGCGCGCGTCGACTCGTCGAGGACCGCTCCCCCGCCGAGCGCGAGGACGCCGTCGTGCTCCTCGACGGCGGCGCGCACGGCCCGCCGCTCCAGGTCACGGAAGTACGGCTCGCCCTCGTCGACGAAGATGTCCGCGATCTCGCGGCCCTGTGCGGCGACGATGTCGGCGTCGGTGTCCCGGAAGGCGACGCCGAGCCGGTCGGCGAGCAGCTTGCCGACCGTCGTCTTGCCCACGCCCATGGGGCCGATCAGGACGATCCGCGGCCCGCCCCGGTGGGACCCGCTCACCGGATCTGGAGGTTGTCGAGGTACGACTGCACGTTGCGCCGGGTCTCGGGCACGCTGTCGCCGCCGAACTTCTCGGCGACGGCGTCGGCGAGGACGAGCGCGACCATGGCCTCGGCGACGATGCCCGCGGCCGGGACGGCACAGACGTCGGAGCGCTGGTGGTGGGCCTTGGCGGCCTCACCGGTGGCCACGTCGATGGTGGCGAGCGCGCGCGGCACGGTCGCGATGGGCTTCATCGCGGCGCGTACGCGCAGCAGTTCACCGGTGGTCAGACCGCCCTCGGTGCCGCCGGAGCGGCCGGAGGTGCGCTTGATGCCGTCCTCGGTGGTGACGATCTCGTCGTGCGCCTTGGAGCCGGGCACGCGCGCGAGGTCGAAGCCGTCGCCGACCTCGACGCCCTTGATGGCCTGGATGCCCATGAGCGCGGCGGCGAGCCGCGCGTCGAGGCGGCGGTCCCAGTGCACGTGCGAGCCGAGGCCGACGGGGACTCCGTAGGCAAGCACCTCGACGACGCCGCCGAGGGTGTCGCCGTCCTTGTGGGCCTGGTCGATCTCGGCGACCATCGCCTTCGACGCGTCGGCGTCCAGGCAGCGCACCGGGTCGGCGTCGAGCTTCCCGACGTCCGCGGGGGTCGGGTAGACGCCGTAGGGGGCCTTGGCGCCCGCCAGCTCCGTCACATGGCTGACGATCTCGATCCCGGCCGTCTCCTTGAGGTACGAGCGGGCGACCGCGCCGAGCGCGACCCGGGCCGCGGTCTCACGGGCGGAGGCGCGCTCCAGGATCGGCCGGGCCTCGTCGAAGCCGTACTTCTGCATGCCCGCGAGGTCGGCATGGCCGGGGCGGGGGCGGGTCAGCGG
>NZ_WMBF01000878.1:0-414 GCF_019400875.1 Streptomyces anatolicus
TATCGTGGCCTCCCACGTCCTTCATCGGTTCCTGGTGCCAAGGCATCCACCGTGCGCCCTTAAAAACTTGGCCACAGATGCTCGCGTCCACTGTGCAGTTCTCAAACAACGACCAACCACCCATCACCCCACCAGCAAAACCAGTGAGTGTACTGGGGTCGGCATTGAGGTCGGGAACAAGTCCGTACCCTCAGATACCCAACAGCGTGCCCGACCAGTACCGCCCGAAGATCATGCTTTCCACGCCCTAAAGAGCAGTACTTGCAAGCCTCCGGCCCGAGAACCAGGCCGAGTAGTCAACGTTCCACCCATGAGCTACCACCGTCGATCGTTTGCCGACGTAGTGGCCTCTGGACTGCCGAAGCAGCCTAGAAGTGCTCCTTAGAAAGGAGGTGATCCAGCCGCACCTTCCGG
>NZ_WMBF01000449.1:0-5189 GCF_019400875.1 Streptomyces anatolicus
GTGTCGGACACGCTTCCCCCCTCCCGCAACGACCGCGGACGTCCCGTCCGCGGGAAACCAACCGGGGAGCCCTCCCCGGTTGGTCGTTTGACGATAGCATCCGTACCGGGGAGCACTCCCCGGTACGAGGGGCGGGAAGAGGGAGACATGATGGGCGACCGTCCGCCGGTAGGACGCCGTGATGCGCTGCGCAACCGGAAGCTGCTGACCGACAAGGCCCGCGAGGTCTTCGCCGAACAGGGCCTCAATGCCCCGCTCGATGAAATCGCCCGGCGGGCGGGCGTGGGCAACGCCACCCTCTATCGCCATTTCCCGACCCGTGCCGCGCTTGTCGATGAGGTCTTCCGGGATGGGCTCACCGAGACCACAGCGGCGGGAGAGCGGGCACGAACCGCCGAAGACGCATGGACGGGACTGACGGAGTACCTACAAACAGTGTTCGCCGGTCTGGCCGCAGACCGCGGTACCAACGACCTCATGACCACGAATCTGGAAGGCGTCGCTTCTCTGGAGGCGATCCACGCCCACAACCGCACAACCATCCACGGGCTGCTCCGGCGCGGTCAGGAGCAAGGCACCATTCGGGCTGACCTCACCGCCGAGGACCTGCTCCTCGCCCTGGCAGCACTGGGCCGGGCTGTTCCCGCGCTCACCACGGTCACCCCGGATGCCTGGCTCCGCCCGCTCACCCTGCTCCTCGACGGCCTTCGCGCCCGTCCGGCCACGCCCCCGCTGCCCGCGCCGGCCCTCACTTCCGCCCAGCTCGGCAAGGTGCTGCTCAATCTGAGTCCGTACAGGCAGCGTTGAGCGGCTGCTGGTCAAACACGGTTGTCCTGGGGGGAGCCAAGAAGGGAGCCATACAGGGCGGCCTCTTCTGGACTCTCACGGACCCTGCCGGACCGGTTTGTAGCTCACGTACTGGTCAAACGGGGACTCCCGGACCCGCCACCTGAGCCCCCGGTTAGCCCTTCCTTAACGCGGCCATAAGGATCTCCGTCCCCGGCCTCCAGCCGGGGATTTCGCGGTTTTCAGGGGCTAGCTTTCTGGTCGCCGGGGCGGTGACGAACCGTCGGTGCCGCTGAGATCGGGGGGCGGTGCCGGCCGTTCGCCATCGCCCCGGGTCCCCCTGAACCGCGTATGAGGAGTACCCCCATGACCGCTCGTCGCAAGGCCGCCGCGATCGCCGCCGCCGGTGTCGCCCCGCTCGCGCTGACCGCCCTGACCGTGACGCCCGCCGCCGCGCACGGCTCGATGACGGACCCGGTCAGCCGGGTCTCCGCCTGCTTCCAGGAGGGCCCGGAGTCCCCGAAGTCGGCCGCCTGCAAGGCCGCCGTCGCCGCCAGCGGCGCCCAGGCCTTCTACGACTGGAACGGCGTGAACATCGCCAACGCGGCAGGCAAGTCGAAGCAGATCATCCCCGACGGCAAGCTCTGCGGCGCGGGCAACGACAAGTACAAGGGCCTGGACCTGCCGCGCGCCGACTGGCCCGCCAGCAAGCTCGCCGCCGGGAACCACACCTTCCGCTACAAGGGCACCGCCCCGCACAAGGGCTCCTTCGAGCTGTACGTCACCAAGGACTCGTACGACCCGGCGAAGCCCCTGAAGTGGTCGGACCTGGAGGCGAAGCCCTTCGTCAAGGTCACCGACCCGAAGATGGAGAACGGCGACTACGTCTTCGACGGCAAGATCCCCGCCAAGTCGGGCCGCCACCTCATCTACTCGATCTGGCAGCGCTCGGATTCCCCCGAGGCGTTCTACACCTGCTCCGACGTCGTCTTCGGCAAGGACACGGGCGGTTCCGGCTCCGGTTCCGGTTCCGCGCCTGCCCCCGCCCCGACCGCCTCCGCGCCCTCCGACAAGGAGATCGAGGCGGGCGCGGAGAAGTCCACGGTCGAGCACCACGGCCATGGGGACGCCGACGCCAAGACGGGCGCGGAGGCCACCGGCGCGGCCCCGGCCGCCCCGGCCGCCGACAGCGACGCCGCGCAGGCCGGCAACGAGCCCGAGGTGAACGGCGGCGCCGAGAAGCCGGTCACCGCCGCTGACGACAACCTCGCCGAGACCGGCGGCGACAGCACCACGCCGTACATCGCGATCGGCGGCGCCGCCGCCCTCGCCGTCGGCGCCGCGGCGATGTTCGCCACGACCCGCCGCCGCGCGGCCGGACGTCACGGTCGCTGAGGCGACTGCGGCGGCTGAGGCGGCTGAGGCGGCTGAAAGGTCGCTGTTACGACAGGCAGGTGGTCGGCGTCGCGTGCTCCGGATCCAGCGCGTTCGCCACCTCGTGGTGGGCGACGCGGTCCGCGACGCCGACCGCCACATGCTCCGAGGCGTCGATGCCGCAGAGGTCCTGGACGGTCACGTTGCGCACGTCGGGGCCGTCCAGGAACTGGCTGCGGTACGGGGTGACCACCTGGTCGTACTTGGTGGCGATGACGGTGTAGCGCACCCCGGGCACGGTGTCCCCGCCCTTGTTGAGCCTGGTCAGGAAGGGCGATCCGGCCACCTGGTCGGCGAGGCTCGGCGTCGCGGTGGTGAGCAGGTGTTCGATGCCGGGGAAGTACGGCAGCAGCTTGGTGAGGCCGAGCAGCGTGGTGCCGTGGTTGTCCGGCGCGAGGCCGATGAGGGCGTTCACCTTGTCGGCGCCGCCGAGGAACTTGAGGTAGTGGCGGGGCATCATGCCGCCCTGCGAGTGGCCGACGAGGTCCGCCTCCTTCGCGTCGGTCGCGGCGAGCACCTTGTCGACGAAGGCGTCGAGCTGCTCGGCCGACTTGTCGATGGGGCCGAGCCCGTGGAAGAACGGCACGTCCTTCAACTGCCCGTAGTCCAGGGAGAAGACGCAGTAGCCGCGCCTGACCAGGTAGGGCGCGAGGACGAGCCAGTTGTCGACGGAGTTACCGAACGTGCCGTGCACGAGGACGACCGGGCGGGGGTGCGCGGCGGAGGGCTTGCAGCTGTAGTCGTTCCAGCCGCGGGACGTGGTGGTCTCGGTGGCGGTGGCGGTGGCGGTGACGACGGATGCGGTGGCGGCGGATGCGGTGGGGGTGAGGGTGGCCGCGCCCGTGACGAGGAGGGCGGTGGCGAGCGCGCGTAGCGCGCGTCTCCAGGGCAGCATCGGGTGATCTCCTTGCGGCTCAAGGGAGTTGCGATGGCTGTACGCCCTGTGATCCGGATCGACAGGATGCCGTGCTCACGTCAAATTACGCGCCGGTAGAGGAAGAGTGAAGCTGCGCGGCGTGACAACTTCCAGCGATTACTGGCAGGGTCGCTTGATCGCTGGCAGGGCCGCTCGGTCCCGAGGCCCCCTCACCGCTGCGGCGCCACCAGCCCCATCTCGTACGCGAGGATGACCAGCTGGACCCGGTCCCTGGCGTCGAGCTTGGTGAACAGCCGCGCCACATGTGCCTTGACCGTGGCCACGGTGATGAACAGCTCGGTAGCGATCTCCCCGTTGGACAGGCCGCGCCCGACGAGGACGAGGACCTCGCGCTCGCGGTCGGTGACACCGGCCACCGGGCGGGCCCGCGACGGCGGGACCGGCTCGGGGCGGGCGGCGAACTCCGCGATCAGACGGCGCGTCACGCTCGGCGCGATCAGCCCGTCCCCGGCGGCGACCACGTGGATCGCCGCGAGGATGTCCTCCAGGGCCATGTCCTTGACGAGGAACCCGCTCGCGCCCGCCCGCAGCGCGCCGTAGACGTACTCGTCGTCGTCGAAGGTGGTCAGGACGAGGACGCGCGGGGCGTCGGCGCCGGTGCCATTGCCGTCGTTCTGCTTGATCAGACGGGTGGCCTCGATGCCGTCCATGCCCGGCATGCGGATGTCCATGACGACGACGTCGGGGCGTACGTCCCTGGCGAGCCGGACCGCTTCGGCGCCCGTGCCCGCCTCCCCCACGACCTCGATCTCCGCGGTGTCGGCCATCAGTACGCGCAGGCCCGCGCGGACCAGGGGCTGGTCGTCGGCAAGGACCACGCGGACGGCTCCCGCGCTCATCGGGCGTCCCCCGCGGGGGTGGGCAGCCGGGCCGCGACCCGGAAGCCGCCCTCGGCGAGCGGGCCCGCGGTGAAGTCGCCGTGCAGCAGGGCCACGCGTTCGCGCATGCCGACGAGGCCGTAGCCGCCGCCCTCGGGCAGCTTGCCGACGCCGCCGTCGACGACCTCGACGGCGACTTCGCCACCGCCCTCACCATCGCCGTAGTCGATGGTCACCCGGCACGCGTCGGTGCCCGCGTGGCGTACGACGTTGGTGAGCGCTTCCTGGAGGATGCGGAACGCGGCCAGGTCGATGTCGGCGGGCAGGGGCCGTGGCTCCCCGCGCCGGTGGAGTTGGGCGCGGACCCCGGCGTCCCGCGCCGACGCGACGAGGCGTTCGGTGTCGGCGAGGCCGGGCGCGGGCTCCAGCGGCGCGGGCCCGCTCTCCCCGTCGGGCCCGGGCCCGGGTTTCCGCAGCGCGACCAGTGTTCTGCGCAGTCCGGCGAGGGTCTCCCTGCTGGTGGCCTCGATGGTGCTGAGCGCGTTGCGGGCCTCGGCGGGCTGGGTGTCGATGACACGGCTGCCGACGCCGGCCTGGATGGCGATGACGCCGATGCTGTGCGCGATCATGTCGTGCAACTCCCGGGCGATACGCAGCCGTTCGGCGGTCACCGCCTGTTCGGCGGCGCGCGCGCTCAGGGCCTCCGCGTGGGTGCGGCGTTCGCGGACGGAGTCACCCGCGAGCCAGGCGGCGAGCGTCGCGAGGGCGAGGAACGCGGTGAGCTGGACGGCCCGGCCCGGGGTCTGCCCGAAGGAGGACAGATGGGTCCCGAGCTGCGCGCCGAACGCGAGGGCCGCCGCCGGCACGGAGGTGCGGCGGGGGTGGACGGCGGCGATGTAGCCGACGGCGAGGTCGCCGAGCAGCACCTGGAGGTAGGCGATCTCCGGGTTCTGCATCTGCGTGCGCGCGGCGGCCCACCCGGCGAGCAGCAGCGCGAGGGCGGGCAACGGCCTGCTCCGCAGCAGCACGCCGAGCAGCGCGGTGAGGACGATCAGCGGGACGACGGTGAGCATGCTGAAGCCGCTGCGGCCGTCGAGCATGGCGAAGTACAGGGCGAAGGGGTACGCGACCGCGGCCCCCCAGGCCCCGGGGATGACCCACGCCCCGATGAGCCGTCGCCGCCAGGCGGGGGCCGGTAGGGACGCGGTGGGGCG
>NZ_WMBF01000450.1:0-5188 GCF_019400875.1 Streptomyces anatolicus
GGGTCCGCCACCCGAACGCGACCTGATCCGCCGGACAGGCCCTAGGCCGGGCCCTCGGCGGGGCCGCCGGGTCCGCGCTGGTGGCGGGCGATGTTCCGTTCCAGGAGGCGGGTCGAGGCGGCGACGCCGATGCCGCGGGCGGGGTCGACGGACGGCAGCCTGCCGTCGGCGCGCTTCAGCCCGGTGAGCGCGGCCTCCATCGCCTCGTGCGCGGCGAAGAGGCAGGGCGTGCTGTAGATGGCGACGTCCACGCCGAGTCCGGTGAGCTCGGCGAGGGAGAGCCGCGGGGACTTGCCGCCTGCGATCTGGTTGAAGAGCAGCGGCTTGCCGTCGGCCACCTCGCGGATCCGGTGGATCCACTCCACGCTGCGTACGCCGTCCACCAGGATCACGTCCGCGTCGGTGGCGGCCAGGCACCTGGCGCGCTCAAGGATGTCCGCCTCCTCCGTGGCGTCCGTGCGGGCCACCACGACCATGTCCGTGCGGGTCGCCAGCACCATCTCCAGCTTGGTCAGGTACTCGTCGAGGGGCAGCACCTGCTTGCCGTCCGCGTGCCCGCACCGGCGAGGCCGCTTCTGGTCCTCCAGTACGACTCCGGAAGCGCCGGCGCGCTCCAGGCTCGCCACCACGTGACAGGCCACCTCGGGGTCGGCGTACCCGTCGTCGATGTCCACGAGCAGGTGGTGGCGGGGGAACGCCCCGCGCAGCCGCTGCACGAACGCCACCATGTCCGGCCAGGCGATGAAGCCGATGTCGGGCAGCCCGTAGTACGAGGCGGCGAAGCCGAAGCCGGAGACGAACATCCCGTCGTAGTGGCCGGCGGCGACGGACGCCGAGTACATGTCGTACACCCCGATCAGAGGAGTCGTGCCCGGCGCGGCGATCTCGCCGCGCAACTGGGTTCCGTAATCCAACGCCTGGCTCCTGGTCGTGTGGGAGACGTGTCGTGTGGGAGACGTGGTGCGGGGCCAGAATGATTTCGGGACCAGGAGCGGAACGCGTCAATCCGTGTTCTGCTCACCCTCCCGGCGCAGCGCTTTCACCAGAGAAACGTCACTTCTCTGTAGCGGTGGTGATCGAGTCTGTAGCGGTGGTGATCGAGAAGGCGGCCGCCCGTAGCCCGTCGCCGACCCGCGCCGAGGGGCCTTTCGGGTGAATCCCCCGATCGTAGGAAGGTCGGCCGGGCGGAACGGTTCGCCCCGTTCACGGCCGCTTAGCTTCCGGACATGACGGTGCATACTCCGGTGCCGGCCGCTCGGCCGCCGGCAGGTCAGGGCCGGCCACAGGTCACGGAGGTGCGGCTGTCCGCCTTCGCCGGGCACCGCGGCACGGTGCTCCCGCTCGGCGCGCTGACGCTGCTCACGGGGCCGAGCGGCAGCGGCAAGTCCAGCGCGATGCGTGCGTACGAGGCGCTGGCGCGGCTCGGCGCCGGGGCCGAACTGGCCGACGTCTTCGACGACCCCGCGGCGTGCGTGCCCGAACGCGCCCGCGCCGACGGCCAGCAGCGGCGCGGATTCCGTATCGGCTGCACGGTGGCGGGGCCCGCCGGAACCGTCCGGCTCGACCTCGCCGTCCAGGCCGAGCCCGAGCTGCGCGTCGTCGGCGAACGGCTGACCCGCGACGGCCTCGTCCTGCTGGAGACGGCGCTGCGTGACCCCGGGCGCCGCATGGTCCAGGCGGCCTGGCACACCGCGGGCGCGGCACCGGTGACCCGCGCCCCGATGCCGGACGACCGGCTCGGCACCGCGCTCGTGCCGCTGCGGGTGGCGGGCAAGACCGACGGGCAGCGGCTGGTGCTCGCGGCGGCCGAGCAGATGGTGGTCGCGCTGCGCTCGGCGTTCCCCTGCGATCCGCGGCCCGGCCGGATGCGCGCGCCGGTCCCGGCGGGGCTGATCGGCGCGGGCCGCCTGCTGAGCGGCTGCGACAACCTCGCCGAGGTCCTGTGGCGCACCCGCTCCGAGTGTGCCGTGCGCCACGCGCTGCTCGTCTCGGCTGCGCGCGACGGCTGCGCGGGGCCGGTCGCCGACGTCTTCGCGGAGGAGGAGCCGGACGGATCGGTGCGGGCCGTCGTGGACCGGGGCGACGGCGTGCGTACGCCGCTCGCGCGGCTCGGCGACGGCGAGTTGCGGTTCCTGGCCCTGGCGCTGGTCCTGCTGACCGGCCCCGGCGTGCTCGCCGTCGACCCGGTGGCGGAGGTTCCGGCGGCGTATCAGACGCTCACCGTCCTCGCCGACGACCTCGACCGCCGCCTGGACGCCCGGCAGAGGCGGGCGCTCGGCGAACTGGCGGCGCGGACCTGTGCGCGCGGCCACATCCGCCTGGTCGGCGCGGTGCGGGAGGCGGGCTGGGCGGCCGCCGCCGGGGCCTCGGTGGTAGACCTGGAGCCGTGACGGAACGACTTGACGTAGCGGGACTGCAGCGCAGGCTGGCCGAGTTCGCGGCGGCCCGCGACTGGGAGCGGTACCACACCCCGAAGAACCTGGCCGCCGCGCTGAGCGTGGAGGCGTCCGAACTGGTCGAGATCTTCCAGTGGTTGACGCCGGAGGAGTCGGAGCGCGTGATGAAGGACCCGGACTCCGCGCACCGGGTGACGGACGAGGTCGCCGACGTCCTCGCGTATCTGCTGCAGTTCTGCGAGGTCCTGGGGATCGACGCGCTGGCCGCGCTCGCGGCGAAGATCGAGCGGAACGAGGAGCGGTTTCCGGCGGCCGGGGGGCATTGACGTCCGCGACGTCGAGGATGTCCACCGCGTGCGCGCCGCGTGCCCTCCGCGTACGCGTCAGAGGCCCGCGGGGCCCTCGATGGGCCCCTTCTCCGACACTTTCGTCACTCTCCGGAGTGGATGGCTTGTCCAATCCCGTTTGCTTGTCCACAGATTTCCGGCTTCCCCTGGCTTTTCGACCGGATGAGTATCACTCTGGGTAGTGGATGCGGGAGTTCGGGCGGGCGTGCGGCGTGCGCGCGCGGGAGGGATGGGGGGTTGCGCATGAACGCGATGCGGCTCATCGAGGCGAACCGGCGCGCCCTGGCGCGGAGTGAGGAGCCGGTCGCGATCGTCATGGAGGTGTGGCAGTCGCAGGCGCTCGCGCAGGCGATCGGCAGCCGCCTCGCGGTCACGGGCCCTCCGGAGTTACGGGGGGAGGCGCTGGGCCTGAGCGAGGTCGGCGGCAGAGCGTGCGGGGTGCTCGACGCGCCGCGTATGGGGACGGAGGACATCCGGGCGGCGCGGCTGACGGAGACGGGTGAGGCGCAGGATGTCCTGCTCGCGCTCGACCAACTGCTCGGCGAGGTCGGTATGGCGCTCGTCGGGGTCGCCATGGGCGCCGCGGACGAGGGGGTGTACTGGCAGTGCATGGAGGCGATAGACGCCGCGGACGAGTCGAGGGACCGGGTCCTCGAAATGCTGCGGAGGCTCGCGGTGCGGGAGCGGGGCCTGCCGGAGCCGGACTCGGCGGCGGACCCGGCATGAGAGACCACAGCACGGCCTCGCCGAAGCGACGCCCTCGCCCCACGCCGCGGGTGCGCCCCCGCCCCGCTGAAGCGCGCGGTCCGGCACGTCGGCTCCCAGGGCCCGGAGGGCCACGGCTCCGTCTACGCGGGCGGTCGCGGCCCCGCGGGCGTGGGCGCTTGGGGCTCGGTGGAGGTGAGCTGCCATGGCTCCCCGGAGCCGGGCGGCCGCGGAACCGTGGAGGCGGACTGCTGGAGGTCGGCGTCGAGTTGGGTCAGGTCCGCGTTGAGCGCGGCCATCAGCTCCTCCATCTGCTGGAGCAGACCCTTCGGTGCGCCCTTGGGCGCGGGCACGGACGGATCCTGCGCTGCCTCCTGCTCGGGCACGGCTTCCTGGGACATCACGGCCTCCTCGGCCCTCGCCCTCCCGGCGGGGGAGGGCAGTTGACGCGAGCGACGCCCCGGCGGCGGCCGCCGGCGCGGGTGCCGGGCGGTCCGGCTCCGCCCGAGGCAACGATCTCCCGGCGGGCCGGGTCACTGGGGCGGGCCCGCCGCAGCGGCCCACATGACGGTTTTTCACCCGACCGGGGTGGCCGGGGACCGGCGCGACCGGCGGGGTTGACGGACGTTCGAGCGTGCAGGATGGAGCCATGGATCTTCGAATCTTCACCGAGCCCCAGCAAGGGGCGACCTACGACACTCTGCTCACCGTCGCCAAGGCCGCGGAGGACCTCGGCTTTGACGCGTTCTTCCGCTCGGACCACTATCTGCGCATGGGTTCCGCCGACGGCCTGCCCGGCCCGACGGACGCGTGGATCACGCTGGCCGGGCTCGCGCGGGAGACCAAGCGGATCAGGCTGGGCACGCTCATGACGGCGGGCACCTTCCGGCTGCCCGGTGTGCTCGCGATCCAGGTGGCGCAGGTCGACCAGATGTCGGGCGGCCGGGTCGAACTGGGCCTAGGAGCGGGCTGGTTCGAGGAGGAGCACAAGGCGTATGGCATTCCCTTCCCGAAGGAGAAGTTCGCCCGCCTCGAGGAGCAGCTGGAGATCGTCACCGGCCTGTGGGCCACGGAGACCGGCAAGACCTTCGACTTCGAGGGCAAGCATTACCAGCTCACCGACTCCCCGGCCCTGCCGAAGCCCACGCAGCCCAAGGTGCCGGTCCTCATCGGCGGCCACGGCGCGACGCGCACGCCGCGGCTCGCCGCGCGGTTCGCCGATGAGTTCAATATCCCGTTCGCCTCGATCGAGGACAGTGAGCGCCAGTTCGGCAGGGTCCGGGCCGCCGCCGAGCAGGCCGGGCGCAAGGGGGACGACCTGGTGTACTCCAGCGCGCTGGTGGCCTGCATCGGCAAGGACGACGCGGAGGTCGCCCGGCGTGCGGCGGTCATCGGCCGGGACGTGGACGAGTTGAAGGCCAACGGCCTGGCGGGCTCCCCGGCGGAGGTCGTCGACAAGATCGGGCGCTATGAGGCGATCGGCGCGAGCCGGATCTACCTCCAGTGCCTGGACCTCTCCGACCTGGATCACCTGGAACTCATCTCCTCGCAGGTGCAGTCCCAGCTGTCCTAGGGCCTGTCTGACAATTCCCGGCGTCGCCCGGAGGGCGGCTTCGCGGCGTCAGGTGCGTGCTCTCGGCGTGCCGGGCGTAGGGCCTCGTACTGGACGTACTTGGCTCTGCGCCCGGTGCGGCGAGAGTGCGTGCATGGCGTCGCGAGGCAGGCGGGAATTGTCAGACA
>NZ_WMBF01000451.1:0-5158 GCF_019400875.1 Streptomyces anatolicus
GCGGCAGGTGGCTGGGGCGGGGGCGACCGGCGCCTCCGGGGCGACCGGCACTTCCGAGGTCACCGGCTCCTCCGAGGTCACCGGCTCCTCCGAGGTCACCGGCTCCTCCGAGGTCACCGGCTCCTCCGAGGCCATCAGCGCCTCCCGTGGCCCCCTGCCCCCGCGCGGCTCGTCAGCTCCGCGCTTCAAGCGCGGGGCCGGGGCCGTGGCCGGGGCCGGGGCCCTGGCCCGAGTGCGGGAGGCCGCGCGGGCCAGGTGGGGCCGGCTGGCGCTCGCACTGCTGCTGGGCAGTCTCGCGCTGGGCAGTGCCGTGGGGCTCATGGCCACGTCCGGGTGGCTCATATCCCGGGCCTCGGAGCAGCCTCCGGTGATGTACCTGATGATCGCCGTCACGGCGACCCGCGCCTTCGGCATCGGCCGCGCCGTCTTCCGCTACGCCGAGCGGCTCGTCTCGCACGACGCCGTGCTGCGCATGCTCGCCGACACCCGCGTCGCCGTCTACCGGCGCCTGGAGCGGCTCGCCCCTGCCGGGCTGCGCACGACCCGCCGCGGTGACCTCCTCTCCCGTCTGGTCGCCGATGTCGACGCCTTCCAGGACTACTGGCTGCGCTGGCTGCTGCCCGCGTCCGCCGCGGCCGTGGTGAGCGCGGGAGCCGTCGGATTCACCGCCTGGCTGCTCCCCGAGGCGGGCGCGGTGCTCGCCGCCGGGCTGCTCGCGGCCGGCGTCGGGGTGCCGCTGCTGAGCGGTGCCGTGGCGCGCCGCACGGAGCGGAAGCTCGCTCCCGCGCGCGGGGTGCTCGCCACGCGCGTGGCGGACCTGCTCACCGGCACCGCGGAGTTGACCGTCGCGGGCGCGCTGAAGCGTCGTACGGCCAAGGCGGGGGAGGCCGACGCCGAGCTGACGCGGATCGCCTCCCGGGGTGCCACCGCCACCGCGCTCGGTGACGGCCTGGGCGCGCTCGTCACCGGGCTGACCGTGGCCGCGGCCGCGCTCGTCGGAGTGCGGGCCGTGCAGGACGGGCGGCTCGGCGGGATCGCCCTCGCCGTGGTCGTCCTCACGCCGCTCGCCGCGTTCGAGGCGGTCCTCGGGCTGCCGCTCGCCGTGCGCTACCGCCAGCGGGTCAGGAAGAGCGCCGAGCGGGTCCACGAGGTCCTGGACGCACCCGAGCCCGTACCGGAGCCCGCCGCGCCCGCCGAGGCGCCGCTGACGCCGTTCCCGCTGCGTGTCGAGGGACTGCGCGCACGGTACGAAGGTCAGGCGGGGGACGCGCTCGCGGGCGTCGGCCTGACGCTGGAGCGGGGGCGGCGGATCGCGGTGGTCGGCCCTTCCGGTTCCGGCAAGACGACGCTCGCGCAGGTGCTGCTGCGCTTCCTGGGCTCGTACGAAGGGACGTACACGCTCGGTGGCACGGACGCGGCCGCGCTGGACGGCGACACCGTGCGCGGCATGGTCGGGCTCTGTGCCCAGGACGCGCACATCTTCGACAGCTCGGTGCGCGAGAACCTGCTGCTCGCCAAGAAGGACGCCACCGATGGGGAGCTGCGCGGCGCGCTGGAGCGGGCCCGGCTCGACGGCTGGGCCGACTCATTGCCGGACGGACTCGACACGCTCGTCGGCGAGCATGGAGCGCGCCTCTCCGGAGGGCAGCGTCAGCGCCTCGCGCTCGCCCGCGCGCTGCTCGCGGACTTCCCCGTCCTGGTGCTCGACGAGCCCGCCGAGCACCTCGACCTGCCGACCGCCGACGCCCTCACGACCGACCTGCTCGCCGCGACGGAGGGCCGTACGACGCTGCTCATCACGCACCGCCTCGCCGGGCTCGAAGCGGTGGACGAGGTGCTCGTCCTCGACGCGGGGCGGGTGGCGCAGCGCGGCACGTACGAGGAACTGGCGGCGGTGGAGGGCCCGCTGCGGAGGATGCTGGAGGTGGAGCGGGCGGCGGATCTGCTGAGCGTGGGCTGAGCCTTCCGGGAGCTGGGAGCTGGGAGCTGCGTCCGGGCCTCGGGGCGGGCTGGACCCGGGCCTCCGGTTGCCGGGGCGGGCTGGACGGGCCGCTGGTCGCCGGAGAGGGCCGCTGGCCGGCCTCGACTTTCCCCTGCAAATAGGACTAACTAGGCTCAAAGACATGTCAGTACCCTCGGCCTCCGCCGACTCCCCGCTCCCCGACCGCACACCGGACTCGGCGGGCTCGGCGGTGCGGGCGACCCGCGGCCTCCAGGGGCTCTCGCCCGAGCTGACCTCGCGGGTGCCGCAGCTGCTCGAAGCCATGCGGTCGGTCGGCACCGGGCTCGAACTCCACACCACCCTCGACCGCATCTGCGAGACCGCCGCCGAACTCGCCGACGCCCACTACGCCGCGATCGGCGTCGTCTCCGAAGACGGCAAGGGACTCTCCGAGTTCGTCTACCACGGCATCGACGAGCGGACCGCCGAGCGGATCGGGCGGCTGCCCGACGGCCACAAGGGGCTGCTCGGCGCCCTCATCCACCAGCCGAGGATGCTGCGCCTCGCCGATCTCTCCGCCGACCCGCGCTCCTGCGGTTTCCCGGCCCACCACCCGCCGATGCGGAGCTTCCTCGGCGTCCCCATCCGCGTCCAGGGAGAGATCTTCGGCAACCTCTATCTGACCGAGAAGCGGGGCGGGGCCGAGTTCAACGACTACGACGTGCACATGGTGCGCGTACTCGCCACGGAGGCCGGCATCGCCATCGGCAACGCGCGCCTGTACGAAGCCGCCAAGCAGCGCGAACGCTGGATCGACGGTTCCGTGGCGGTCACCACGGCCCTGCTCTCCGGCAGCGACGCGGAGGAAGCCCTCGCCGTCGTCGCCGAGCAGGCGAGGCACCTCGCGGACTCGGCCGCCGGGATCGTGCTGCTGCCCGACGAGGAGGGCGGCATGGAGATCGTCGCCGTCTCCTCGGACGAGCCCACGGGGGCGCTGGGCATGGTCATCCCTCCGGAGAGCCGTATCGTCGCCCAACTCCTCGAAGGGCAGGCGGTCTTCATCGACGACGCGGCCACCGACCCCCGCGCCATGACGGACCTCGCCCGCCGCTACGGCCCCGTCATGATGCTGCCGCTGCACAGTGACGGCCGGGTCCTCGGGACGCTGGTGACGCCCCGCGCGCGTGGGGCGCGCCCTTTCAGCGAGGCCGAGCGGACGCTGGCCGCCCAGTTCGCCTCGCAGGCCGCGCTCGCGCTGATGATGGCCGAGGCGCAGCGGGACCGGGAACGGCTCGCGGTGTACGAGGACCGCGACCGGATCGCCAGGGACCTCCACGACCTCGTCATCCAGCGGCTCTTCGCCACCGGGATGATGCTGGAGAGCGCCCAGCGCAGGTCCGTCGTGCCGGAGGTGCAGGTCGGTGTCGGCAAGGCCGTCGACGAGCTGGACGTGACGATCCAGGAGATCCGTACGGCGATCTTCGCGCTCCAGCAGGGCCCGGCCGAGGCGCCGTCGGGGCTGCGCACGCGCGTGCTGCGGGAGATCAACATGGCCGCCGTCCCGCTCGGCTTCAAGCCCACGCACCACTTCGTGGGGCCCGTGGACACCGTGGTCGGCGAGCTGACCGGGAAGAACCTCATCGCCGCCCTGCGCGAGGCCCTGTCCAACGCCTTCCGGCACGCGCAGGCCGCCCGTATCGACGTCGTCGTCGACTCGACGGTGGCACTGCCCGACGGGCAGCAGGGCGTACGCCTGACCGTCGCCGACGACGGCGTGGGCATCGCGGAGGGCGGTCGGCGCAGCGGCCTGAAGAACCTCAAGCGGCGGGCGGAGTCGCTGGGCGGCGACAGTTGGTACGGGCCCGGGATCGGCGAGGACGGCGGCGGTACGGCGGTGGTGTGGCAGGCGCCTTATTGAGCCGGGTGCCTTACTGAGCCGGGCGCCTCGCTGAGCAGGGCGCCTCGCTGAGCCGGGCGCTCTGCTGACGCCTCGGCGGGCAGCCCGGCAGCCCTGTTCGGCGGTACGTGCCTGGGCCGTACGGGGGCATCGCGCCCCCGAGTGCAGGAGCCCCGGAGGAACCGTGCCTCCGCGCGGGGCAACGATCCGTGACATGCGCCTGAGCCACCGTCGTCCGCGCCCGCACCCGCGCCCGCTCCTGTCTGTGCCGGTGCTGCTGTGCGTGCTGCTCGGGCTCACGCCCGCCCTCGCGACGGGCCCGGCCGCGGCCGCCGAGGGGCCGAGCGCGAGTGCCGATGTGGCGCGGCTCTACGAAGAGGCCTCCCTCGCGACCGCCCGCTACGAAGAGGGGCGGCGGGCGGCGCGCCTCCAGAAGGCGAAGGTCCGGAAACTGGACCGACTCCTCTCCAAGAAGCGCCGCCACGTAAGGGTCCTGCACGATGACCTCGGTCGGCTGGCCAGCGCCCAGTACCGCACCGGCGGTGGGCTCCCCTACACCGCGCAGCTGCTCCTGGCCGACAGCCCCGACGCCCTGGTGCGCGGCAAGCAGGCCATGTGGCAGGCCGACCTGGCCGTCAACAGCGCCGTCGCCAAGACGCAGCGGGCCGCGTCCCGGCTCGCGGCCGCCCAACGCGACGCGGACCGGGCCAGACGCGTCCTGGACCGGCGCAACGTACGCCTCGCGAAGCTGAAGCGCGGCATCGAGCGGAAGCTGGAGTCGGCGCGGTGGGCCTTGCAGGGCGAGGCCGACCGGTCCGTCGCCGCGGGCAAGTGCCGGGGTGCCGTGCGCCTGGACCAGCCGAAAACCTCCTCCACGCGCGCGTGGGTCGCGCCCGTGAAGAAGTACGAACTCTCCGCGGGCTTCGACAGCGCCGGCGAGCGCTGGGCGCACCGGCACACCGGGCAGGACTTCGCCGTCGGCATCGGGGCGCCCGTGCGGTCGGTCGGCGCGGGCCGGGTGGAGAGCGTGTCGTGCGGCGGCGGCTTCGGCATCGAGGTCGTCGTGCGGCATCGCGGCGGCTACTTCACGCAGTACGCGCATCTCGCCGCCGTCACCGTCGACCAGGGGGACAAGGTGCGCGCCGGTCAGTGGGTCGGGCAGGCCGGCACGACGGGCAACTCGACCGGGCCGCATCTGCACTTCGAGACCCGGCTCACGCCGGACTTCGGCTCGGGGGTGGATCCCAGGAAGTGGCTGGCCGAGCGGGGCGTACGGCTCAAGGGGTCCGGGGGTTAGGCGGGGCTGGATCGGGACTGGC
>NZ_WMBF01000452.1:0-5152 GCF_019400875.1 Streptomyces anatolicus
GGGTCATGCGGGTGTTCCACTCGGCGATGGCCTCGCCCGGCCGGTCGCCGTCGCGGTGGAAGGCGAGCCCGGTGTTGCCCTTGTCGGTCGCGGCGTAGGCGTAGCCGCGGGACAGGACCCAGTCGGCTATGGCCCGGTCGTTGGCGTACTGCTCGCGGTTGCCCGGGGTGCCCGCCACGACCAGGTCGCCGTTCCAGCGGTCCGGAAGCCGGATGACGAACTGCGCGTCGTGGTTCCAGCCGTGGTTGGTGTTGGTGGTGGAGCTGTCGGGGAAGTAGCCGTCGATCTGGATGCCGGGCACACCACTCGGGGTCGCGAGGCCCTTCGGGGTCAGTCCCGCCCAGTCGGCCGGATCGGTGTGCCCGGATCCCACGGTCCCTGCCGTGGTCAGCTCCTCCAGGCAGTCGGCCCGCTGGTGCGCGGCGCCGGGAACGGCCACCCGTGCCAGGCCCGCGCAGTGAGGGTTCCGTGCGGGGCTCGCGTCGGCGGGCGTGGCGCTCGCCGTGGGCGCGAAGGACAGCGAGGCCAGGAGCAGGGCGGCGAGGGTGGTGGTGCGCGTACGTGGTCGTGTGCTTGTGGTGGTGCGGGTCGGAGCCATGGGGTACCTCCGTTGGGCGGACTGGCAACGGGCGGAGGCTAGGCGGGCGCGGCACGCGGCGGATATGGGCGCGCCCGCCACGATGACGGCCCCGGGACAGGCGATCACTGCTATACGGCGGCCAGGGCGACGGCCTCTCGTCCGGCAGCTGCTCTCCCCGTGCGCGCACACGGTCTCCCATAGAGGGGCCTCTCGGTATGTGACCGGCAACCATGGTGAGAGGCGGTCCGGGATTCCTAGGCTCAGCGTCGGCTCGGTCGAGCAGCATCAACGACGAAGAGAGGTCGCATGGGTCTGGACAAGACGGTCGCGGACGTCGCCCAAGCGGTGAGAGGCATCCCCGACGGGGCATCACTCGCCGTCGGCGGATTCGGTCTCTGCGGCATACCGAGCGCATTGATCGACGCGCTGCTGCGCGAGGGCACCTCCGGGCTGAAGATCGTCTCCAACAACTGCGGTGTGGACGACTGGGGGCTCGGCCTGCTCCTGCGGGCGGGCCGGATCGCCCGGATGACCAGCTCGTACGTGGGCGAGAACAAGGAATTCGCCCGGCAGTACCTCAGCGGGGAGCTGGAGGTGGAGCTGGTGCCGCAGGGCACCCTCGCCGAGCGACTGCGTGCCGGGGGCGCGGGCATACCCGCCTTCTACACACCGGCCGGCGCCGGTACCCAGATCGCCGACGGCGGACTGCCCTGGCGCTACGGCCCGGACGGCGCCGTGGCGGTGGCCTCACCGCCCAAGGAGAGTCGCGTCTTCGACGGCACCGAGTACCTGCTGGAGGAGAGCATCACCACCGACTACGCGCTGGTCCGCGCCACCCTCGGCGACCGCCACGGCAATCTGGTCTTCCACTCCTCCGCCCGCAACTTCAACCCGTTGGCGGCGATGGCGGGCAAGATCACGATCGCTGAGGTCGAGCACCTGGTCGAACCCGGCGAGCTGGATCCGGACGAGATCCACCTGCCCGGCGTGTACGTCCAGAGCGTGGTCCGCGTCCACCCCGGTGACCCCGCAGCCCAGCGGCGCGTCGAACGCCGCACCGTCCGTGACCAGCAGGAAGTCGGTGCCTGACATGGCGCTCACCCGCGAGCAGATGGCCGCCCGGGCCGCCCGGGAACTGACCGATGGCACATACGTCAATCTCGGCATCGGTCTGCCCACCCTCATCCCCAACTACCTGCCGCCCGGCGTCGAAGTGGTGCTCCAGTCGGAGAACGGCATCCTCGGCGTGGGGCCCTACCCGACCGAGGACGAGGTCGACAGCGACCTGATCAACGCGGGCAAGGAAACGGTGACCACGCTGCCGGGGGCCTCGTTCTTCGACTCCGCGCTCTCCTTCGGCATGATCCGCGGCGGCCACATCGACGCCGCCGTCCTCGGCGCCATGCAGGTCTCCGCCCACGGTGACCTCGCCAACTGGATGATCCCGGGCAAGGTGGTCAAGGGCATGGGCGGCGCCATGGACCTGGTGCACGGGGCCCGGCGGGTCATCGTGCTCATGGAGCACACAGCGAAGGACGGCAGCCCCAAGCTCGTGGAGCGGTGCACGCTTCCGCTCACCGGCCGTGGTGTGGTCCAGCGCGTCATCACCGACCTCGCGGTCCTCGATGTCACGCCCGACGGGTTCGAACTGGCGGAGCTGGCGCCCGCGGTGACGGTCCAGGACGTCCAGGCGGCGATGGCGGCCGACCTGATCGTGCCCCCTCGGCTCATGGCACGGACCGCCGCCTGATCGGATACGGGCCCGCGCGTTCGAGGGACCGGCGACGTGGTAGTCCGCCGCCCGTCAGGTGTTCCGGTTGAACTCCACGACGTTCTTCTGGTGCTCCCCGAAGTCCGCCGTGAAGCGCGTGTCACCCGGCTTCACCGTCACGAAGTACAGCCAGTTCCCCGGGGTCGGGCTGATCGCCGCGCGCATCGCCTCCTCGCCCGGGTTGCCGATGGGGGTGGGCGGCAGGCCCATGCGCGCGTAGGTGTTGTACGGGCTGTTCACCCTCGTGTCGCGGTCGCTGGTGGCCAGCGTCGAACGGTTGAGCGCGTAGTTGATGGTGGAGTCCATCTGCAGGGGCATGCCCTGGTCGAGGCGGTTGTAGATGACGCGGGCCACCTTGCCCATGTCCTCCTTGGAGCCCGCCTCCGCCTCGATCATGCTCGCGATGGTGACGGTCTGGTAGACGTTCACCGCGTTGCGGTCGGCGCCCGCCGTGACGTGGCCGCCGCTGAACTTCTCGTTGGCCGTGTTCACCATGTACGACAGGACGGACGCCGGCGTCGACTGGGAACTGATCGGATAGGTCGCCGGGAAGAGGTACCCCTCGGGGTTGCCCCCGGCGTCACTGGGGAGCTTGAGGTCGGCCTTGGGCAGGGCCTTCTTCGTGGTGCCCGCGGGCACCTTGAGGGCCTTGTCCACGGCCGCGTACACCTGGCCCGAGCGCCAGCCCTCGGGGATGGTCAGGGTCCGGGGCCGCGCGTTGTCGTCCGGAAGCAGCAGCGGCACCGCCACGGCGGTGGCCGCCGCGACGGCTCCGGTCGCGATCAGGGCGATCCGGCCCCGCCGCGTCAGTCGAATCGTTCCCCGTCGCGGAGTCTTGGTCTGCATGTGGGCACATTAACCCGTAAATACGGTTATTTCCGGCATATCTTTATGGCGTCGGCTCCAGTTGGGCGTCCCTGCGGACGAGCGCCGCGTAACGCCCGTCGCGCGCCAGCAGCTCCTCGTGCGTGCCGCGCTCGGCGGTGCGCCCGCCGTCCAGGACCACGATCTGGTCGGCGCCGCGGACCGTGGAGAGCCGGTGGGCGATGGTGAGGGTGGTCCGGTCGGCGGACAGGGCGTCGATGGCCTCCTGCACGGCCCGCTCGGTGCGGGTGTCCAGGGCGCTGGTCGCCTCGTCGAGGATGAGGACCGGCGGATCGCGCAGGATGGTGCGGGCGATGGCGAGGCGCTGCTTCTCGCCCCCGGAGAAGCGGTGGCCGCGCTCGCCGACGACCGTGTCGTACCCGTCGGGCAGGGACGCGATGTGGTCGTGGATCTGGGCGGCGCGGGCCGCGGCGACAAGCTCCTCGTCGGTGGCGTCGGGCTTGGCGAAGCGGAGGTTGTCGGCGACGGAGGCGTGGAAGAGGTACGTCTCCTGGGAGACCACGCCGACCGCGCGGGCGAGGGTGTCGAAGTCCAGGTCGCGCACGTCGACGCCGTCGAGGGTGACGCGGCCGCCCGTGACGTCGTACAGCCGGGGGACGAGGTGGCTCAGGGTCGACTTGCCGGAGCCGGTGGCCCCGACCACGGCGAGGCTGCCGCCGGCCGGGATCACGAGGTCGATGCCCTGGAGCGTGGGCCGGGACTTCGGACCGTGCCCGTCGCGCTCGGCGTGCCCCTCGTGCCCCTCGTATCCCTCGTATCCCTCGTGCTCGGCGCGCTCAGCGTGCTCGTCGTAGCGGAATTCGACGTTCTCGAAGCGGACCTCGCCCTTGATCGTGTCGAGGCGGACCGGCTTCTCGGGCTCGCTGATGTCGACGGGCAGGTCGAGGTACTCGAAGATGCGCTGGAAGAGCGCGAGCGAGGTCTGGATCTGCACGCCGGTGGAGAGCAGGCTCACGGTCGGCCGGAACAGGCCCTGCTGGAGCGAGACGAAGGCGACGAGCGTGCCGATCGAGACGGTCGGGCCGCCCATCTGGAAGGCGAGGCCCGCGCTCCAGTAGATGACGGCGGGCATCGCGGCCATCACGATCGAGATGACGGCCATCCGCCAGCGCCCCGCCATGTTCGACCGGATCTCCAGGTCGACCAACCGCTCGGACTCGTCCGCGAAGGACTTGGTGAGCGAGTCGGCGCGGCCCATCGTGCGGCCGAGGACGATGCCGCTCACGGAGAGCGACTCCGTGACGGTCGCGGCCATCGCGGCCATCTGCTTCTGGCGCTGCGTCGCGATCTTCTTGCGCTCACGGCCGACGCGGCGGCTGATCCACACGAACCCCGGGAGCAGCAGGAGCGAGACGACGGTCAGGCGCCAGTCCAGGGCGAGCATGGCAACGATGGTGGCGATCACGCTCGTGAGGTTGGAGACGAGGGAGGTCGCGGTGGAGGTGACGGTCGCCTGCATGCCGCCGATGTCGTTGGCGATGCGTGACTGGACCTCGCCCGTGCGGGTGCGGGTGAAGAAGGCCAGGGACATGCTCTGGAGCCGGCCGTAGACGGCCGTGCGCAGGTCGTGCATGACCCGCTGGCCCACGGAGGTGCTGATCAGGGTCTGCAGGACGCCGAAGACGCTGGTGACCACCGCGCTGAGGATCATGCCGAGCGCGAGCAGGCTCAGCAGGCCCGTGCGCCCCTGCGGGATCGCGGTGTCGAGGATCTCCCTCAAGAGGAAGGGGGTCGCGACCGAGACGAGGGAGGCGGCGCAGACCAGCAGGCCCACGACCGCGAGACGGCCTCGGTAGGGGCGGAAGAGGCGGAGGATGCGGCGCATCTGGCGCGGCGGCTCCTGGCCGGGGGCCTGGGGCGGCGGCGTCCAGGCCGGTTCGTCGTGACGCATGGGCTCCTTACGGGGTGTCCAGGGA
>NZ_WMBF01000453.1:0-5140 GCF_019400875.1 Streptomyces anatolicus
CAACTTCGGAGGTCGCGCCATGGCATCGAGCAGTGACCCGACTCTGGAGCACCTCGCCAACTCCGTGCTGCAGCCCGGCTTCGAGGGCACCACGGCCCCCGACTGGGTGCGCCGCAGGATCGCCGAGGGCCTGGGTTCCGTCGTGCTGTTCGCGCGCAACATCGAGACCCCCGAGCAGGTCGCACGGCTCACGGCGAGCCTGCGCGCGGAGAACCCCGATCTGATCGTCGCCATCGACGAGGAGGCGGGTGACGTGACCCGCCTGGAGGCGTGGACCGGCTCGTCGCGGCCCGGCAATCTCGCCCTCGGCGCGGTCGACGACATCGACCTGACCGAGCGCGTCGCCCATGACATCGGCCGCGATCTGCACGCGGCGGGCGTCTCCCTCAACTTCGCGCCCAGCGCCGACGTCAACTCCAACCCCCTCAACCCGGTGATCGGCGTACGCTCCTTCGGCGCCCGCACCGACCTCGTCTCCCGGCACACGGCCGCCTGGATCCGCGGTCTGCAAGGGGCGGGCGTCGCGGCCTGCGCCAAGCACTTCCCCGGCCACGGCGACACGGTCGTCGACTCGCACTACGGCCTGCCGCAGGTGCGGGGCTCCGCCGAGGAGATCGCGCTGACCGCGCTGCCGCCGTTCATCGCGGCGATGGAGGCGGGCGTCCGCGCGGTGATGACCGCGCATCTGCTGGCCCCGGCGTACGACCCCGACCTGCCCGCGACCCTCAGCCGCCCCATCCTGGTGGACCTGCTCCGCGGGGAGCTCGGCTTCGACGGGCTCCTGGTCACCGACGGCATCGAGATGGGCGCCGTCACCGACCGGTACGGCATCGACGGCGCCACGGTCCGCGCGGTCGCGGGCGGCGTGGACGCGGTGTGCGTGGGCGGCGAGAGCGCCGGGGAGGACACCGCCGAGCTGCTCTCCACGGCACTGGTGAAGGCGGTCCTCGACGGCACGCTCCCGGAGGAGCGCCTCGCCGAGGCGAGCGGCCGCGTGCGTGCCTTCGCCTCCTGGTCCGGCGAGCGGTCACGGGCCGTGGCGGGCGCCGCGCGGGACCGTGAGATCGGCCTGGTCGCGGCGCGCCGCGCGGTCCGCGTCCGGCACGGCTCCGGGTCGGCGCTGCCAGTGGCCGGGGCGCCGCATGTCGTGGAGCTTTCCCCGACGATGAACCTCGCCATCGACGGACACACCCCCTGGGGCATCGCCGAACCCCTGCGCGATCTGCGCCCCGGCACGACGTCCGTACGTCTGACGGAACCGGAACTCTCCCACTCCGGGGACCTCCTGGACCGTGAGGCCCTGGCCCCCGCGGCGGGCCGTGCCCTGGTGGTCGTGGTCCGCGACGCGGCCCGTCACCGCTGGATGACCGACACGCTGACCCGCCTGCTGCGCAGTCGGCCCGACGCGCTCGTCGTGGAGATGGGCGTGCCCTCGGGCGATACGTTCGGCGCCGCCCATCTGATCACGCACGGGGCGACGCGCGTGTCGGGGATCGCGGCGGCGGAGCTGCTGGTGGGGGCCGGCGCCTGACCGGCACCGGCCCCCTCCGCCTGGCTCAGCCCCTCAGCGGGCCCTCGCAGTCGAAGGCCGCGCTGCCCGCGCGGCCGTCGGACGCGATGTCCACCTTCCCGAACGAGCAGTTCATGTCGGCCAGGTTGTTGTGGCCCGCCTCCGCCCGGTCGAGCAGGTGGCGGTCGACCGTCTCCGACATGTCCTTGAAGACGGCGTCGGGATCACCGGCCGCGCTCAGTTGGGCGGTGATCCGGCCGGTGCAGAGGTAACGCGGCCGCGAGGGGGCCCCGTTGGAACGGCAGGCGGGTGTGATGCCCGTCGTCGCCTTGAAGGAGCCGCGGACCTGCGCGGCCGTCGTGTCGCGCAGCCGGCCGACGGGAACGTACTTCGTGTCGGGGACGAACAGCTCGTCGACCCGCGCGATCTGCTTGTCGAGGAACGAGTCGTACGCGCTCTGCAGCCCGCCGTCCTTGCCGAGCCGGTCGCGCCAGGCGTCGAAGGCCGCCGGGTCGTCGGCGCGCAGATGCCCGTACATCTCCTTGATCAGCGAAGGGCGTTCGGTCCACAGGTACTCGAAGAACGTGCCCGCGTAGTCATAGAAGCGGAAGCCGTCCCCTTCGTACGTGGCGTGCAGGATCTGGTCGACGGTCATTCGGGGGCCGCCGTCCGCCGTGTCGTCGATGATGCCCTGGACCAGCGACTTGCGGACCTTGATGCCCTCGTCACGGGTGGCGCCGTCGAAGAACTCGGCGGTGCCCTCGTCCATCGCCGTGGTGCGGTCGCCCTCGTACCAGGGCCCCTCGCCGAAGAAGCCGGGTACCGCCCAGCGGCCGTTGAGGTAGTGCGTGTACTCGTGGCGGAAGAGTTCCTCCAGGGTCAGCGTCGAATCCTGCGGGACGCGCCGCTGGTAGGTGTAGAAGGTGGCGCCGCGCTCGATGTAGACGCCGCCGTTGTTCGTGTCCATTCCGGTGAGCAGCGGGTGGTAGTTCTCGTAGTCGGCGCGTGAGGCGTACAGAACCGTCGTCAACGTGGCGTTCGGGTCCCCCGCCAGTGGCTCCTGGGTGCCCAGTACGCGGTGGAAGTGCGCCTTGACCTGCTTGCTCGCGTAGTAGAGCTGATCGACGGTCTTGCGGTCGAGCGCCGTGCGTACCTTCATCCCGCCCTTGTCGTAGGTGAAGGTGCTCGGGAAGACGCGCCGCTCGATGTCGGCCTTGCATACCTTGTACGGGGCACAGGCGTCGAACTCGTTCAGCCAGAGGGCGACCTTGGCCCAAGGAGCGCTGCCCGTACCGAAGTTGCGTTCCGTGACGGCGACGAGGCCACCGAGACCGGAGACGATCTCGCTGCGGAGCCCGTCGATCTGGCCGAACCTGCCGTACTCGCTGAGCGCGTCGCGCACCACCCAGGCGTTGGCCGTGCCCTTGAGGTGGGTGTGGCCCGCGAAGGCCCTGAAGGCGGCGCGGTAAGAGGGGTCCGCCTTCACCGCTGCGTGAAAGGCGGTGTCCTGGTTGCCGGGGTATACGCCGAGGTAGCTCACGGAGAGCGCGGCGAGCGCGGAACCGGCCCAGGAGGCGTCCTTCGCCGTGTCGGGGTGCGCGGCGTCCATGGTGGCAAGCACCCGTTTGATGAGTGGGAGTTGATGCTGTCGCAGTCCCGGTGCGCTCGCCGCGTACAGCGCCTCGCGCAGGGATTCGGCGTTGGCGCGGGTCACGTCGAAGGTGCGGGGGGCCGCGCCGAAGGCGGCGACGGCGCGGCGCATGGCGTCGACGGTCGGGCCGTCGGTGACGTCGATCTCGTCGTGCGAGAAGTCCTGGTAGGCGACGGCGTGGAGATACGTGAGCATCTCCAGGAGGTTGCTGCCGTTCTTGCCGTCGTGGGCGGCGGCGAGCCGGGTGACGCGGCCGGAGACGGCCTGGACGTGCGCGTCCGACATGACGGGGGCGAGCCGCCGGTCCCAGGTCCAGATGAGGGTGCGCAGACAGCCGTCGGCGGTGACGGCGGGGTCGGCGAGGAAGTCGGTGAACTGCTCGGGCGACAGGCCGGTGACGCCGTCGAGGGTGCAAAAAGCGTTCTTCGGGGTGGAGTTGGGCTTGGGAGTGCGGGTTCCCGGGGTGCCGCCTCCCTTGAGTCCGCCGGGCGCCGGGATCTTGTAGGCGCTCGGCTTGGGGGCGTTCGCCCTGCGGTCGACGACGTCCAAGGGGTTCGGCTCGGCGGTGCTGCTCGCGGAGACCGTGGTCTTGGAAGCGGGGGCGGGGGCGGCCGCATATCCGGAGGGGGCGGCCGTGACGCAGAGGGTCGCCGCTATCGCGCCGGCGAGCACGGATCCGCGCAGGGTTCTTCGTGGACGTAGCTGGGACACCGAGGACTCCTGTGTGGGAGGTGGGGGCTGCGGGTCGAGCAACTGCCATACGGCGGACGGCATTTGAGTGCCATACGAGTGACGCCCGCATGGCCGACGTCGGACCATGTGATGCGTAACGTAGTAATGTGAAATTGCACTGACAACCCCTCAGGCACGGGGAACCGCAGCGGAGTTACGAGCCGGTCGGCTCCCGCAGGGAGCGCAGCAGGAGCCAGCCGAGGGCGGGCAGCACGATCAGTGGCGACAGCGCGGTCCGCAGGGAGGTGGCGTCCGCGAGAGCGCCGATGAGCGGGCTCGCGAGGCCGCCGATGCTCACCGTCAGACCGAGCGTGACCCCGCTCGCGGTGCCCACGCGGTGGGGCAGGTAGTCCTGGCCGAGGGTGATGTGCAGGGAGAACGGCACGTACAGGCCCGCCGATGCGAGGGCGACGCAGAGGAGCAGCGCCGGGCCCGGGGCGAGGACGACGCCCGCCACGGCGAGGATTGTCAGCGCGTACGACCAGCGCACCACCGGGAGGCGGCCGTAGCGGGCGGCGAGCCCTCCGCCCGCCACCGTGCCGACCGCGCCGCCGAGGTAGAGCACGAACAGGGCGACAGTTCCGGCGACTTCACCGCCGCCGGTGCGCTGACGCACGTACAGCGCGATGAAGGTGCTGAGCCCGGTGAAGACGATCGAGCGGCAGACGACGGCGCCGGACAGCCTGAGGAAGGACGGCCAGTCGCCAGCGGCGGGGGCGGGGCCCGGCGCCGCGCTCTTCGGGGCGGCGGCCTCGCGGGCCCTGAGGCTTCTCAGCGCGGCCACGCAGAGCGCCGCGCCGGCCAGGGCGGGGACCACGAGGAGCGGTGAGGCACGCAGGCCGCCCGTGGCGATGACGGCGGCGGTCAGCAGGGGCGCGGTCGCGAAGCCGAGGTTGCCGCCGAGGGAGAACCAGCTCATGGCGGTATGGCTGCCGCGGCTCGCCCGCCGCGCCACGCGCGCGGCCTCCGGGTGGTAGGCGGCGACGCCGACACCGGATACGGCGACGACGAGCAGCGTCAGCCCATAGCTGCCGCCGACCCCGGCGAGGGCGACCCCGGCCCCGCCCACCAGCGTGCTCACCGGCAGCAGCCACGGCATGGCCCACTTGTCGGTGAGCGCGCCGAACAGCGGCTGCACGACCGAGGAAAGCAGGGAGGCGGCGAGGACGATGCCGGAGGCGGCGGCATAGCTGTAGGCGCGCTCGGCCACGAAGTACGGCACGAGCGCGGCGACGGCTCCTTGATAG
>NZ_WMBF01000454.1:0-5125 GCF_019400875.1 Streptomyces anatolicus
AGACGGCACCGCTCCCCCCCCAACCACCCACCCCACACCAGGACTTGACACATGGAAATCGTCGGGAACGGATTCCTGGCCCGCAGTCTGCGCCCGATCGCCGAGCGGCACGAGGACACGGTCGTGGTCGCGGCCGGGGTCTCCTGGGCCAGCGGCACCTCGGCCGCCGACTTCGCCCGGGAGGCCGCGCTGCTGCGCCGGGTGGCGGACGACTGCGCCGCCACCGGGCGCCGCCTGCTCTTCTTCTCCACCTCCTCCACCGGCATGTACGGGCTCGCCAAGGCACCCGCCAGGGAGGACGCCCCGGTCGCCCCCTGCACCCCGTACGGGCGCCACAAGCTCTCCCTCGAGGAGCAGTTGAAGGCGTCCGGCGCCCCGTACCTCATCCTGCGGCTCGGCCATCTCGTCGGCCCCGACCAGCCGCCGCACCAGCTCCTTCCGGTGCTGCTGCGCCAGGTGCGCGAGGGCGTGGTGCGCATCCACCGCAACGCCGCCCGGGACCTGCTCGCGGTGGACGACGCGGTGACCGTCATCGACCGGCTGCTCGCCCGCGGGGTGTGCGGCGAGACCGTGAACCTCGCCTCGGGGCACGCCGTCCCGGTCGAGCGGATCGTGGACCATCTGGCGCGCCGGCTCGGCACGGCGGTGCGCCGGGAGTACCAGGAGTCGCGCGCCGTCCAGCACGTCATCTCCGTCGAGAAGCTGTACGCCCTGGTCCCCGAGGTGGCCGGCCTCGGCTTCGGGCCCGGCTACTACCGGCAAGTCCTCGACGACTTCCTGCCCGGGGACTCGATTCCCGCTCAAGGGGACCCTGCCACCCTTCGGAACCGACCCACCACACCGGCACAGAGGAGCCAGCAGTGAACAACGCGAAGTCGACCGGCGCGGCCCGGCCGGGCGAGAGCCGCGAGGGGACCGGAGGCGGGCCCAAACAGGGCACGCTCGGGCACGCCCTGCTGCCCCTGCTCATCGACGTCGCGGTGCCTCTCGGCGTCTTCTACGTCCTGCACGCCGCCGTGGGCCTCAGCTCGATGGTGTCGCTGCTCGCGAGCGGCGTCGTGCCCGCCGTGCGCGTGCTCTTCGCCTGGGCCCGCGAGCGCACCCTCAACGGTCTCGCGGGCCTGGTCCTGCTGACCACGGTCGCCGGGGCCGCCCTCAGCCTGTGGACGGGATCCGCCCGCACCATGCTGATCAGGGAGCCGCTGGCCACCGGGATCCTCGGGGCGTGCGTCACCTGGTCCGCGTTCACCGCGCAGCCGATCATGACGGCGGCGGTACGGCCGTTCAAGACGAAGGGCGAGCCGCACCTGGAGGCCGCCTGGGAGAGGCTGGCCGCCACCTCCCCCGCGTTCCGCAAGGGCGTCGCCCGGATAAGCCTGGTGTGGGGCGTGGGCCTGCTGCTCGACTGCGCGGTCCGCGTCGTCGGGGCGGTCGTGCTGCCGGTGGACACGATGGTGTGGCTCGGCACCGTGGTCACCGTCGTCTCCATCGTCGGCCTGAGCATGATCGGCGGCATCATGCTGGGCGCGCCCGGCGAACTCCTCGACGCCGAGGCGGCCCGCGCCGAAACCACCCCGGGCACAGCGGCCTGAACCTTCTCCCGCCCCCCACGCGAAGGGCCCCCGTCCGGTTGTCCGCCGGACGGGGGCCCTTCGTGTCGTACGAGAGTCATGCCGTACGAGGGTCAGGTGCGCGGCCCCGAGCGCGCGAGGTCCACCAGGGCGGGCACGAGCGCGGCGGGGGCGGGCATCTTCCGTACGGACTCGGCGAGTTCGGCGGCCCTGGCGGCGAAGGACGGATCGTCGAGGACCCGGCGGACCGCCGCGCCGACCGCCGCCGGGTCGTTCTGCGCGTCGGCCGTGTCCAGGCTCAGGCCCGCGCCGCTCGCGACGACGCGGTCGGCGACGGTGAAGGTGTCCGAGAGGCCGGGCAGCACGAGCTGGGGCAGGCCGAAGGCGGTGGCGGTCAGATGGGTGCCGGTGCCGCCGTGGTGGACGACCGCCGCGCAGTGGTCGAGGACCAGATCGAGCGGGACGGGGTCGACGACACGTACCCCGGCCGGTATGTCGCCCAGGTCCGCCCGGTGCTCCGCCTGGACCGGCGCCACGACCTCCGTGTCCGGCAGGCCGGCGCACGCCTCAAGGACCGTACGCAGCAACGGGGCGCCGTTCAGCTCCAGGCTGATGGTGCCGAGCGTGACCAGGAGGCGGCGGCCGGCGGGCGGGGCGGCGGCCCACGCGGGCAGGACGCCGGAGCCGTTGCTGGGGACGCAGCGGATCGGCTCGCCCGGGGTCAGCTCCGGGCTCTGCACGCCGGGCGGGCAGGGGTCCAGGACCAGGGACGGCCGGGGCAGCCCGGCGGGCAGGCCGAGCCGCGCGCAGAGCGGGCCGAGCGTCCGCTGCCCGATCCGCCAGGCGCTCTCGCCGATGGGGTCGATGCCCCACCGGTGCTGGACCACCGGCACGCCCAGCAGGCCACCGGTGATCAGGGCACCGTAGTCGACGCGGTCGGCGAGGATCAGGTCGGGGCGCCAGGAGCGGGCGAACTCGGCGTAGGCGGCGGCCGTGTAGCGCGCGTGCATGATCCACGGGCGGACGGCGCCGGCCAGCGCGGCGGCATCCGGGCGACCGTGCGCCTCGATGGGCCTCGCGCCCTCGGGAAGGTTCACCGCGAGCAGTT
The DNA here is from genome assembly GCF_019400875.1 of Streptomyces anatolicus. Lineage (NCBI taxonomy): Bacteria > Bacillati > Actinomycetota > Actinomycetes > Kitasatosporales > Streptomycetaceae > Streptomyces > Streptomyces anatolicus. The sequence goes on from NZ_WMBF01000454.1 coordinate 2,680, forward strand.
CGTGGGCGGCGAAGGGCTCGCCGAACACATGGCAGGAGAGCCCGGCCGCACGGGCGGCGGGCGCCACGTCGGGCTGTCCGGCGACGAGCACGTCGTGGCCCGCGCCGCGCAGCGCCCAGGCGAGGGGGGCCAGGGCCGTGAGGTGCGTGGGCACCGGGGTGGTGATGATCAGTACGCGCATGGGGCGTCCGTTCGTCTCGGCTCCGGCGGCCGACGGGCCGCCCGGTCGGCGGCCCAGGCTGCGCCCGGCCGCTGGAGCCGCCCTCGGGCCGCCCTCGGCCGCGAGCGCGCTCCACGGCCGCTCCAAGTGCCGCTCCAGTGCGCTCCCCTACCGTCCGCCTCAGTTCTGAGCGTCATGAGGTGAGGAGTCGGCTGTGCGAGTGATGCTGGGTGTTTCCGACTGGCCGGGGCACTGGTTCGCGATGGTGCCACTGGGCTGGGCGCTCCAGTCCGCCGGGCACGAGGTGCGCGTGGTCTGCGCGCCCTCGCAGAGCGAACCGGTGGCCCGCGCGGGGCTGACACCGGTTCCGGTCCTTGACGGCTGGGAGATGACCTTCCAGGCGCGGATCGGCAATTACCTCAACTGGAAGGAGGGCCGCTGGCCCTTCACGGCGGCGCCGCCGCATCCGCTGACGGGCGTACCGCTGACCTCCATCGAGGAGTTCGACCTGCGGAACTGGATCGTCGAGAACAACGACCGGCTCCAGGGCATGGCCCGCCGCAGCACCGACGCCGCCGTGGCGTTCGGCCGCGACTGGCGCCCCGACCTGATCCTGCACGACCTGCTCAGCCTGGAGGGCCTGCTCACCGCGCGCGTACTCGGCACGGCCTCCGCCCTGCACCTGTGGGGCCCGGCCGGCACCGACGAACAGGAGCCGGGCCTGAAGCTGCTCCCGCTCGACATGAGCCAGGCCTTCCAGCGGCACGGCGTGGGCGAGGTGAGCTTCGACCACGTCAGCCATGTGATCGACCCGTGCCCGGCGGACCTGGCGCCGAGGCTGCTGCCCGCCGAACGCCTCCCCGTGCGCTTCGTGCCGTACAACGGCCCCGGCGGGCTGCCCGGGACCCCGGAGGAGCAGGCCGGGGCCCTGGCGCCGACGTCCGGGCGGCCCCGGGTCTGCGTCGTCTGGGGCACCTCGGTCACCAGCATGTTCGGTGACGCGTCGTTCGCCGTACCGAAGATCGTGGAGGCGCTGGCCGGGCTCGACGTGGAGGTGACCCTCGCGGTGACCGGCGCCGACCGGCAGCGGATCGGCGAACTCCCGCCGGGCGTACGGCTGCTGGAACAGGCGCCGCTGCATCTGCTGCTACCCGGCTGCGACCTGGTCGTCCACCACGGCGGCGCGGGCTGCGTGATGACGTCACTGGCGGCGGGGGTGCCACAACTGGCCCTGCCCAACGGCGTGGACCAGCCGATGAACGCCCGCCGTCTGGCCGCCGCCGGGGTGGGCCGCGCCCTGCCGAACCCCACCGCCGACGCCGCGTCGATCCGGGCCGAGGTCGCCGGGATGCTCGCCGACCCGTCGTACGCGGCGGCGGCCGCCCGGGTCCGCGCCGGGATGACGGCGCTGCCCACGCCCGCCGACCTGGTCCCCCGGCTGGAGAAGCTGGCGTCCCAGTAGTCGCCGGAAGCGTCTCAGCAGGCGCCGGAGGCGTCCCGCCGCGCCCGCTCGTAGAGCTTGCGGCACTCCTCGTACGTCGCGAGGACCCCCAGGTCGGCGGCGTCGGCGAGGCCCGGGGCGCGGCGGTCCTTCTCCGACAGGAGCGCGGGGCCGGTGAGCGCCTGGCCCCAGGGCAGGTCCAGTTCGGCGTCGAAGGGCTGGATCTCGAACTGGGTGCCCGGCACGAACTGCGTCGAGCACAGATAGCTCACGCAGGAGTCGTCGGTCAGCGCCACGAACCCGTGCGCGAGCCCTTCCGCCACGTACACGGCGGTGCCCTCGGAGGCGTCGAGGACCGTCGTGTCGTACGCGCCGAAGGTCGGGGAGCCGAGCCGCACGTCGACCACGACGTCGAGGAGCGCGCCGCGCACACAGGTGACGAACTTGGCCTGGCCCGGCGGGATGGTCACCCCGTGCAGGCCGCGCAGCGTGCCACGGGCGGAGACGGAGTAGTTGGCCTGCCGGGGCGCGAACACGTGGCCGGTCTCGCGGGCCAGTTCGTCGTACCGGTACGACTCGTAGAAGTTGCCTCGGCTGTCTTCGCGCAGCCGGGGCCGGATGCGGTAGGCGTCCGGTACCGCTGTCTCAGTGATCCCCATGCGGCGCACGCTAGGCCGGTGCACTCAAGTGCCGCGTCAACCGCCGCTTGAGTCCCGGCCGTCACGCTGCGTACCGCAGGGGAGGTCCGAGGAGGGGACATGTCGATGAGCGGCCGACGGTACGAGGGCGGGGCGGCGGAGAGCGGTGCTCCGGTCGCGGTGGTGCTCGGGGCCACGGGGTTCGTG
>NZ_WMBF01000455.1:0-5122 GCF_019400875.1 Streptomyces anatolicus
CTGCCGCACCCCGCGAGGAGCCCGCCCCCGAGCGCGGCCCCGAGCGCGGCTCCGACGCCCGTGGCGGTCACCGCCGCCCCGGCCCGCAGCACTCCCCGCCGCCCGCCGCCGGAGGCGCCCGCGTCCCTCGCATGCTCAGTCACGCGACCATTTAAGGGGCGTATCGCATGATTTTGGGTTATTGACCCGTTTTACGAGCCCACCCGGGCGACAGCGCCACACTCAGATGACCTTGCTTATCACCCGCCACTGTCGCGCTTTAACCAGCCTTTACCAGGCAAGTGGCTCAGATCACCAAAGATTCACCCTGCAACTGTCCGCATTTGCCCCTGAATGCCCGGGTGCGACTTTTGGATCTTGAGCGCCCGTCTGCCATAGTCGGAGGACACGACCCCCATTGACCCGGGCTCAGGTCGTCTCGGCGGTCGTGGATACACCCCAAACTTCCACGCCGCTCCACGGAAGCCCCCAGCCCGCTCGCGGCCGCAGGGGGCTTTCGCGCATCACAGGGGCTTCGCGCATCACAGGGCCTTCGCGCGTCAGCGGTCCGCGACCCGCATCTCGAACCACGTGGTCTTGCCGCGCGGCAGCAGATCCACGCCCCAGCGGTCGGAGAGCTTGTCGACGAGGAAGAGGCCCCGTCCGCTCAGGTCCATCTCATGGATGGGCATCAGACAGGGCAGCCCCCGCGACGGATCCCGGACCTCCACGCGGATCCAGCCCCGCCGCTTCTCCATGCGCAGACCGAAGACGCGGGCACCGGTGTGCCGTACGGCGTTCCCGACGAGTTCGGAGACGAGCAGGACGACGTCCTCGGTGAGCTTCGGGGAGAGGTGCCAGTGGCGCAGGACGACGACCTGGGCGAGCCGGCGCGCGATGGCGGCGGACTCCGGGCGCGAGGGCAGCGACACCTCCCCGTCCGTCGGATTGCCGAACAACTCCAGCGCCTTGAGCGCGTGTTCGTCCTCTACCGCCGGCGACCAGCGCGCCGCGGTCGCACTCCCGTGCCGCCGCGGCCGTTCATAACCCTCCAGCCCCGCCATGCCCCCCATCATGGCCGCCCAGCGGGCCCTCCGGGGCCGTTCCGGAGGAATAAGCCCCCCGGAACCAACCATTCCGGGGGGCGGGGTAGGCATATGCCGCTGGCAGAAAGGAACCGGTGAAGCGGCCCTCACCTGCGATGACTTCCCGCTTACGGGTGATCACCCACGGCCTCGGCCCTGACAGGTTTAAGGTTCTCTTAAGCTGCCGATAAACCGCCCCTTCGGGGGAACCTTCCAGCTGACAGCGGGGGGCAACTGGACGGGAAAGCAAGGGAGTTCATACGAACTTCGCCTTGCCCGGGCCCTCCTCGACGAAGCTCCGCATGCCCCGCTGCCGGTCCTCCGTGGCGAACAGGCCCGCGAACCACGTGCGTTCGATGGCCAGGCCCGTGTCGATGTCCGTCTCCAGGCCCGCGTCGATGGACTCCTTGGCGGCGCGCAGCGCGATGGCCGGGCCCTGCGCGAGCCGCGCGGCCCAGGCGTGCGCCTGCTCGTACACCTCGGCGGCGGGTACGACCCGGTCCACCAGGCCGATGGCGAGCGCCTCCTCGGCCTTCACCTGGCGGCCGGTGAAGATGAGGTCCTTGGCCTTGGACGGGCCGACGAGGCGGGCCAGGCGCTGGGTGCCGCCCGCGCCGGGGATGAGGCCGAGCAGGATCTCCGGCTGGCCGAGCTTGACGTTGTCGGCGGCGATGCGGAAGTCCGCGCAGAGGGCGAGCTCGCAACCGCCGCCGAGCGCGTAGCCGTTGACGGCGGCGACGACCGGCTTGGGGATGCGGGCCACCGCGGTGAAGGACTCCTGGAGCGCCCCGGAGCGCGCGATCATGGCCGCGTGGTCCATGGCCTGCATCTCCTTGATGTCCGCGCCCGCCGCGAACACCTTCTCGCCGCCGTAGATCACCACGGCGCGCACGTCGTCGCGGCGCGTGGCCTCGGAGGCGAGTTCCTTGAGGCGGTCCTGGGTGGCGATGTCCAGGGCGTTCATGGGGGGACGGTCGAGTCGGATCGTGCCGACGCCTTCGGCGACTTCGAGGTGTGCAGTCATGGGAGGCACGTTAGCGGGGGTTAACGCGGAGGGACCCGGTGCACTTGGTCACATGTGCACCGGGTCCCTCACTCACTCCGTACGCGGTGGCGTCACGCCTTCCACTTCTCCCACGACATGTTCCAGCCGTTGTAGCCGTTGTCGGGCTGGATGTTCTTGTCCGCGGAGTTCTTCACCACGACGACATCGCCGATCAACGAGTTGTTGAAGAACCAGCCGGCGGGCGTCTTCTTGCTGTAGCCGCCGCGCACGTCGCTCAGGCCGATGCAGCCGTGGCTGGCGTTGGAGTTGCCGAAGACGCCGCCCGCCCAGTAGTTGCCGTGGATGAACGTGCCGGAGGTCGACAGGCGCATCGCGTGCGGGACGTCCTTGATGTCGTACTCGCCGCCGAAGCCGACGGTCTCGCCGTTCATCCGGGTGACCTGGAGCTTCTCGCTGATGACCATCTGGCCGTTGTACGTGGTCGTGCCGGGGGCGCCCGCGGTGATCGGGATCTTCTTGATCTGCTTGCCGTCGCGGACGACCTTCATCTGGTGCGTCTTGGCGTCGACGGTGGAGACCTGGCTGCGGCCGATGGTGAAGTCCAGGGTCTTGGACTGCTTGCCGTAGACGCCCGGGCGGCCCTCGACGCCGTCGAGGTTGAGCTTGACGGTGACCTTCGTGCCGGGCTTCCAGTACTTCTCCGGGCGGAAGTCGATGCGGTCGTTGCCGAACCAGTGGCCCTCGACCGGCACGGACGGCTCGGTCTTGATCTCGATGGCCTTCTCGACCGCCTTCGGGTCGGTGATGCCGCGCGTGAACCGCACCGAGAACGGCATTCCGACGCCGACCTTCGAGCCGTCCTCCGGGGTGAACTGGCCGATGAAGGTGTTCTGCGGGGTGAGGGTGGTGAAGGAGGTGTCCTTGGCCGACGCGCGGCCCTCGGAGTCCTTCGCCACCGCGTGGACCTTGTACGTCGTGGCCGCCGCGAGGTGGTGCGCGGGCGTCCAGGCCGCGCCGCCCGAGGTGATCTTGCCGGGGACCGGGTTGCCCTTGCTGTCCTCGACCTTGACCTGGGAGAGCTTGCCCTTGTCGGCGGATATCTTCAGGGCCCCGCTGGTGGCCACCGATTTCGCGCCGTCCTTGGGGGCTATCGTCACGACCGCCGCCGATGGCGCGTTCTTGTCCGCCTTGTCCTTGCCCCCGTCGCCCGCGTCCGAGCCTCCGCCGCCGCAGGCCGCCACCGCGAGCATCGCCGCTCCCGACAGCACCGCCGTAAGACCTCTGGCGCCCTTTCGCCGCACGCGCGTACGCGCGCCAACCGACGCCCCCGATATCGGTCGCCCGTTCAAGATGTGTCTCCCCTCGCACGGCCTGGATCCAGGCCCGCACCCCAGTGCACCTGCGCGTTTCAGACACGCGCAAGCGATAGATAACCACACGGTTCCGGGCGATGACTCCCCGCCAATGTCACCGTTCCGTTCCAACTGACCGAGGGGTGCGGGTGGATCATGATCAGCCGTTCTTCAGCCACTCCTTCCACTCCATGTTCCAGCCGCTGAGGCCGTTGTCGGGAGCGACTTTCTTGTCATCGCTGTTGATCACTTCGACGACGTCACCGATGAGCGTGCGGTCGAAGAACCAGCCCCCGGGTGTCTTGGAACTGCCGCCCTTCACATCGCGCAGGCCCACGCAGCCGTGGCTGACATTGGTGTTGCCGGGGGCGTCCGGGGCCCAGTAGTTGCCGTGCAGGAAGGTGCCGGAGGTCGTCAGGCGGATGGCGTGCGGCACGTCGGGGATGTCGTACTCGCCGCCGAAGCCGACGGTGCGGCTGTTCATGCGGGTCACCTCCAGCATCTCCGTCACCACCATCTTGCCGTTGTACGTGGGGGTCTTGGGGGCGCCCGCGGTGATCGGCACGGTGGAGATCAGTTCGCCGTCGCGGCGCACCTCCATGGTGTGCTCGGCGGCGTCGACCAGGGAGACCTGGCTGCGGCCGACGGTGAACGCGAAGGTCTTGTCCTGGAGGCCGTAGACGCCGGGGGCGGCCTCGACGTCGCGCAGGCGCAGGCCGACGGTGACCTTCGTGCCCGGCTTCCAGTACTTCTCGGGGCGGAAGTCCACGCGGTTCTTGCCGAACCAGTGCGGACGGATGTCGACGGCCGGGCGGGCAGTGACCTCGATGGCGCGCTGGACGGCGGCGCGGTTCTCGACCTCCTGGTTGAACTCCAGGGAGACGATCATTCCGGTGCCGACCGTGGAGCGGTTCTCGGGCGCCACGTAGGCGACGAAGCGCTTGTCGGGGACCTCCGTGCGGAACGTGGTGTGCCGGGCCGTGCGGCGGCCGTGGCCGTCCAGGGCGACGGCGTCGACCTTGTAGGTGGCGGCGACGGCGAGCGGGCCCTTGTCCAGGGGGCGCCAGGTCATGCCGTCCTCGCCGATGCGGCCCGGCACATCGAACTGCTGCGCGTCCTGCGTCCGGACCACCTCGACCGACTCCAGACGGCCGCCGGGGACCTTCACCTCCAGCCGTTCGTCGGGCTTGACCCCTTTGCTCTGGTCGTCGGGGGTCACCCGGATCGCGTCCGCGGGCGAACGCGGTTTCCCGAGGACTCCGTCCAGGCCATCGCCGGAACAGCCCGCCGCTCCGGCCAGCAGGCCGGCCCATGTCACTACCGCGGCCAGCGCGGCCCCTGCGCGCCGTGCGCGCCTCGCAACCTGTCTCACGTGGGACCCAACGACCGTCCCGGCTCGGGGAAACGTGAGTGCGACGCGTGCGCTGGGCAGAACAGTGGGGAGGACGACGTAGGGGGAGCCGCGGCCGGGACGCCGTATGCCCTTCTTCGCGCGTCGGCCGACAGAGCCGCGGGAGGCTGACAGGTGTCGAGCGCATCCGAGCAAGGGGCAGTGCGGGAGGCACGGGCGAAGGGGCGCGCCGCGCCCGAGCGGCCGGCCCCCGCGGTGAACGGGAGCAGGCGGCCCGCGGGGCGCGTGGTGCCGACGCGGCCGGTGTGGCCGGGGGCGCCGACGCCGCTCGGGGCGCGCTTCCGGGTGG
>NZ_WMBF01000456.1:0-5111 GCF_019400875.1 Streptomyces anatolicus
CCCGAACCCCGATCGGCCGCGCCTTCAAGGGCTCCCTGAAGGATCTGCGCCCCGACGACCTGACCGCCACGATCATCGAGGCCGCCCTCGCCAAGGTCCCCGAGCTGGACCCGAAGGACATCGACGACCTGATGCTCGGCTGCGGCCTGCCCGGCGGCGAGCAGGGCCACAACCTCGGCCGCATCGTGGCCGTACAGCTGGGCATGGACCACCTCCCCGGCTGCACCATCACCCGCTACTGCTCCTCGTCCCTCCAGACGAGCCGCATGGCCCTGCACGCCATCAAGGCGGGCGAGGGCGACGTCTTCATCTCCGCGGGCGTGGAGATGGTCTCGCGCAGCGTCAAGGGCACGAGCGACGGCCTGCCCGACACGCACAACCCCTTCTTCGCCGACGCCGAGGCCCGCACCGAGGCCGTCGCCAAGACCGAGGGCTCCACCTGGCACGACCCGCGCGAGGACGGCCTGGTCCCGGACGCCTACATCGCGATGGGCCAGACCGCGGAGAACCTCGCCCGCGCCAAGGGCGTCACCCGCAAGGACATGGACGAGTTCGGCGTCCGCTCGCAGAACCTCGCCGAGGAAGCCATCAAGAACGGCTTCTGGGGGCGCGAGATCACCCCCGTGACGACCCCTGACGGCACCGTCGTCAGCAAGGACGACGGGCCCCGCGCCGGCGTCACGTACGAGGGCGTGCAGGGCCTCAAGCCCGTCTTCCGCCCCGACGGCCTCGTCACCGCCGGCAACTGCTGCCCCCTGAACGACGGCGCCGCCGCCCTCGTGATCATGAGCGACACCAAGGCCCGCGAGCTGGGCCTGACCCCGCTCGCCCGCATCGTCTCCACCGGCGTCACCGGCCTCTCCCCCGAGATCATGGGCCTCGGCCCGGTCGAGGCGTCCAAGCAGGCCCTGCGGCGCGCCGGGCTGACCATCGACGACATCGACCTCGTCGAGATCAACGAGGCCTTCGCCGCCCAGGTGATCCCCTCCTACCGCGACCTGAACATCCCGCTGGAGAAGCTGAACGTCAACGGCGGCGCCATCGCCGTCGGCCACCCCTTCGGCATGACGGGCGCCCGCATCACCGGCACGCTCATCAACTCCCTCCAGTTCCACGACAAGCAGTTCGGCCTGGAGACCATGTGCGTCGGCGGCGGCCAGGGCATGGCGATGGTCATCGAGCGCCTGAGCTGACAGATCGAGCGTCCGAGCTGACACAGAGTCGGCGTGCGCTGACCCTCCGTCTCGGCGCCTTTCCGTGACCCAATCTCCCCCAGGATGTGACCTATCTCCTGGGGGAGATGCATATGCCCAGCTCAGCGCGGTCTGTGGGGGTACACGGGGCCCAAAGACCTGTCCGCTTGGTGACGTTATGCACTGACAGATGGATCGTGCAGGCTTCAAGCTGATGTAGGAAGTCGGGGGTCGACTTGAAACCGGGAGTACGTCAGTGAGCGCCTTGCCTCTTGCCTTGCTGCTCTCCACGGCCGCTGCCACGGCCGTGGGTGCCGCCGCCCTGCACGCGGTGCACGGCCTTCGTAAGCAGTTGGCCGAAATCACGGCCCTCCGCACCGAGCTGGCCGAAAGCCGTGCCGCCGAACGCCCGCACCCGACGGTGCCGGGCGCCCGCACCGCCGTGGACACCGACGAGATACGCGCGGCGGTCGCCGAGGCGCTCGCCGAGGAGCGGGAGCGGGAGCTGGCCGAGGCCCGCGCCTTCTGGGCCGCCCAGGAGGCCCGTGAGGGCTCCGACGCGCCCTCCCTGCTGCACGGCCTGCCCGGCATCCCCGACGGCCTCGCCCTGCCCGGCCTTCCGGACAACATCGCCGACGAGCTTTTCCTGCCGCGCCAGGCGGACTTCGCCGGTCTGGAGGCCGACAGCCTGGAACCGGTGATCGAACCCTTCGCCGACCCGGCCGCCGACGAGTGCGCCGGGGACTCGCCCGAGCTGGCGGCGGCCCGCCGCCGCCACCCCTCGCACCCGGACTTCGTGCCGGTGCGCACCCCCGCGATGGACGGGTACGGCGACCACGAGCGCACGGTGGCCTGCCTGGAGGAGCTTGCCGACGCCCGCACCGCGCTCGCCGACGTCCGCCCGGGCCCGCTCGGCACCCTGGACGTGTACGTCTTCGCGGACGGCACCACGCTCTGCATGACCCCGGGCCACCGCGAGACGGCGGAGCTGCTCGCCAACGCCCTGCGCGAGGGCCACGCGCCGGTCCTGCTCGGCGGCTCCGGCATCTCGGGCGCGTACGCGCTGACCTTCGAGTGCGGCACCGAGAACGTCTACATCCTCGCCGACCGCGTCATCGCCTCGGTCTGACCCGGGCCCCGGACGCCCGGGGCTCCCCGCTCAGACCCCGGCCCGCTTCTGCGCCTGGGCCACCAGCTCAAGCGCTCGCGCAAGCTCCTCGGGGTCTTCCAGTACGAGGGCGAGATCACGCCCCGCGACCGTGATCTGGTCGGCGGCGGCGAACATCCCCGCGTCCGGCATCTCCCGCGGTGGGGTTCCCGGCTCCTCGATGGCCTGCGCGCGCACCGCCAACTCCCTGGCCAGAGCCAGTGCTTCGGTCGCGGCCCCGCGCTGCAGCCGGCTCTGCGGCGCGGCCCGCAGGCGGTCGGCGAAATGGTCCACTGCGGCCGTCAAAGGCGTCGTATCGAGCACCCCGCGACCTTATGCGCCTTTGCGGGACTGTTGCCAACGCCCGGACGCTCAGGCACGGTGGCGTGAAGGACGGAACACATCGCGACGCGTCCGGAGGCGCCGATGTCACAAGTCTTCTCCGAGGAGACCCACCGCAACCTGCTCGCCCGCATCCCCCAGTGCACCGGTCGTGAAGTCTCCGACTGGCTGCGTGCCGTGGACGAAGGACCCTCTCTCTTCCGCTTCGAGGAGAAGGTCAGCTGGCTCCGCGCCGAACACAACCTCGCGTACGGCCACGCGAAAGCGATCATCCATGAGTACGACCTGAGGCGGGCCGCCCGCAAGTTCCTCTGACCCCCTACCCCCCTCCCGACACGCACGCGAAGGGCCCGCGGACCGGAATCGGTCCGCGGGCCCTTCGGCTGTCGGGTTCAGCCGCTGAGCGGCTCGCGTCAGTCGTTCCCCTGGAGGATCGCGATCAGGCGCAGGAACTCGAGGTAGATCCAGACGAGCGTCATCGTCAGACCGAAGGCGGCCAGCCAGGCCTCTTCCTTCGGCGCGCCGTACGCGATGCCGTCCTCGACCTGCTTGAAGTCCAGGGCGAGGAAGCAGGCGCCGAGCAGGATGCCGACGATGCCGAAGACGATGCCGAGGCCACCGCTGCGGAAGCCCAGACCGTCACCGCCGCCGAAGACCATGAACAGGAGGTTCACGGCGGTCAGCAGCAGGAAGCCCATCGCCGCGGCCATCACGAAGCCGTAGAAGCGACGGTTGACGCGGATCCAGCCCGCCTTGTACGCCACGAGGACGCCGACGAATACCGCCATCGTGCCGAGCACGGCCTGCATGGCCGCGCCGTCCGCGATGCGGTTGTCGACGACGCTGGAGACGACTCCGAGGAAGACGCCTTCCAGCGCGGCATACGTCAGGATCAGCGCGGGCGAGGCCTTGCGCTTGAAGGACTGCACCAGGCCGAGCACCATCGCGACGAGGCCGGCGCCGATCGCGATGCCGTACGACTTGCCGATATTGGCGTCGTCGACCGGCAGCAGCGCCCAGGCGAGCGCCGCCGTGACCAGCAGCGTGCCGAGCGTGGTGGCGGTGCGCATGACGACGTCGTCCATCGTCATACGGCCCGTGGTGCTTACGGGCGCCTGGGGGGCGCCGTGCTGCACGTCCTGCTGGGCGTACGGATTGGTGGCGTAGGGGTTGCCCGCGGGGGCCTGCTGGCCGCCTGCGTACGGACCGCCTTGCGCGTACGGGTTGCCCTGGGTCTGGGTCGCGGCTGCGGGTCCCCCGGCCTGCGGCTGCGCGCCGAAGCCGGCGTAGCCGTTGTCGCGGCTGAACCCCCGTCGCGAGAAGACCGGGTTGCTGCTCCTCATTTCACTCCTCCATGGCCACCGTGCGTGGCTTTGCCCTCAAGAGTAATGCGTAGGCAAAAGGATGGTCCTAGTGCTTGGGGAGGATCTTTCCCTCTCTGTGACCGAGAACGCTCGGCATGGCCCCTACTGTTCCCGGATCGGAACCGTTCGCCCGTACGAGTGGCACCAGAGAGATCGCGACGGCGCCGAGAACCCCGGCGACCGCGAAGGTCGTGAAGCCGAGCGAGGCGTTGCCGCCCGCGACCACCGCGCCGCCCAGCCAGGGCCCGACGACGGCGCCGGTGCGGCCGACGCCGGTGACCCAGCCGAGCCCCGTGGCGCGCTCCGCTGGCCCGTAGACGGAGGGTGTGGCCGCGTAGACCATGACCTGCGCGGAGAAGAGCCAGATGCCGGTGACGAAGACGACGGCGTAGGCGACGCCGAGCGGCAGCTGGGCCTTGAGCAGGAAGGCCCCGCACGCGGTGAGCAGGAACCAGATCGCCGAGACCTTGAAGGCCCCGAAGCGGTCGGCGGTGCGGCCGGCGACGAGCATGCCGACGATGCCGCCCGCGTTGATCACCATCAGGAAGGTGACGGAGGAGGAGAGGGAGTAGCCGGAGGCGCGCATCAGCTCGGGGAGCCAGGTGGAGACGCCGTAGACCAGGAGCAGCCCGGCGAAGGAGGCGAGCCACAGGAGCGGGGTCGCCAGGCGCCGGCCCGGTGCGAAGAGCGCGGCGACGGCGGAGAAGCGGCCCTTCGCACCCGCCTCGGGGGCTTCGGCGGGGGTCGGGGACGGCAGGCGGTAGCGGGCGGCGACCGCCTCGGCCTCGCGCGTGCGGCCCTTGGCGAACAGCACGCCGGGCGACTCGGGCAGCCACTTGATGACGAGCGGCACGGCGACGATCGCGGGGATCACGCCGGTCCAGAAGACGACGCGCCAGCCGTGGCCGGGCCCGAGCGCGAGCCCGAGGCCCGTCGCCGCCATGCCGCCCGCGTGGTACGAGGTCATCATCAGGCCGGTGGCGAGCGCGGCCCTGCGCGGCGGCGCGAACTCGGCGACGATCGCGAGCCCGATCGGCATGAGCCCGCCGAGCCCGAGCCCGGAGA